>JBFFTZ010000178.1:0-5755 GCA_041571575.1 Gammaproteobacteria bacterium
CCGCCAATACCATCATCATTAACCGGGCGGACCGGCTAGGCCTGGCTCAGTTGCACCAGCTGCGTGGCCGGGTGGGTCGGTCCCATCACCGGGCCTACGCCTACCTGGTTGCCCCACCCCGGGCCCTGATGACCGCGGACGCCATCAAGCGCCTCGAAGCCATCGAGTCACTGGAAGAACTGGGGGCGGGTTTCACCCTGGCGACCCATGACCTGGAAATTCGCGGCGCTGGTGAATTGCTGGGAGACGGTCAGAGTGGACAAATTCAGGAAATCGGATTTTCCCTGTACATGGAATTGCTCGAACGTGCGGTGAACGCCATCAAGGCAGGTAAGGACCCGGACCTGGAAAAACCCCTGGACCACGGACCCGAGGTGGAACTGGGAATCCCCGCACTGATCCCGGAGGATTTCATGCCCGATGTCCACATGCGCCTGATTCTGTACAAGCGAATTGCCAGTGCAAAAAGCGAGCAGGAACTGTGGGACCTGCAAGTGGAAATGATCGATCGATTTGGCCTGCTACCCGAGATCTCCAAGACCCTGTTCCGGATTGCGGAGGTGAAGCTCCGCGCGCAACCCCTGGGTATCCGGCGCATCGAAGCCGGTGCCGGTGGCGGCAGGCTGATGTTTGCCGAGGGCACCAGCGTCGACCCCCTGTCATTGATCAAGCTGATCCAGTCCCAATCCAGGCGCTACAGCCTTGAGGGACCAGATGTCTTGAGGGTGCGGGACAACTGGGAGGAGCCGGAGAAACGTCTGAAAGAGGTCATGAAGTTGCTGGACAAACTGGCTCCGGAGCAAACAGCCACGAGTGCCGAGGCATCCTGAGCCATTTCCCGCTTTCCCGACGAGCTCACTCCACATACACTGTGCCATATGAACTCATTGACAAGCCCAACCAAGATTTTTTTTGCGACACTGGCGATGTTGCCCCTGTTGGCTGGTAAGGCCAGCGCCCAGGAAGCCACATCGCCCGAGCTAGACCCCGAAATTCCCTGGTTCAAGGTCGAAGTCATTGTGTTCAGGAATCTGAGTGAGATCCCCGACGACGAAGTCTTCACCCCGGCCCCGAAAGCAGTCACTCTGGGTGCAGCCGGCGACGAGCAAACCGGCGTAATAGATGCCCGTGCTCTTGGACAGGCCGGTAACTCAGGTGGTGACCTGGAATCAGGTGACGCCATGCTGGAACAATCGGACGATGGAACCGTGCCTGCATTCGGAGACACTCTGGATTCCCTGGAAAGCGATGAAGACTCTGAACAGGACCTGGAGCAATCCGACGATGACAGCATCGTACCCGGGTCCCATTTCCGGCTGATTGCCATCCAGAACTTGTTCCACGACCCGGAACAGACCGACGTTGAGCCGGAATTGACCAGTGAAGGCCCAAAAGCTGGCCTGAGCCCTGAAGACGCTGCAGATTATGCCTTGATGAACGAATTGGAACTTTCCGAAGAAAGCAGCCGTATTGGCAATAGCAGTAACTACGCGCTGCTTGCTCACATGGCCTGGATACAACCCGGCTATGCGCGGGAGGATGCCATCACCTTCCCCCTGGCAGAGCTTGCCGGACCAGCCAGCGGATTACACGGCGACCTGACCCTGCAGCTTAGCCGTTACCTGCACCTGCAGTTTGACCTGGCGATAGACGAGCAGCCTGAAACGCCCGCAGAAGAATCCACGGCTCCGCTTGAAGCTCTCGTGTCCTTTCCTGATTCCTGGGGTAGCGGCGAGACGCAGCCATTGGCGCCAGAATATCGCATCACTGAAAAACGCCGTATGCGAAGTGGAGAACTCCACTACATCGACCACCCCAAGTTTGGCGTCCTTACTCGGATCAGCAAGGTCAAACCGGCGCTGCTTCAGCCGGAGACGGAATAGCCTGTCCAGTTCATGGAGAACCCCTGGCTACAAGCGGGGAATCGGCGGCAACTCGCTTTTTTCAGACTTGTCCAGCTCTTCCCTGGCCCGGGCAAACAACTGCTCTACAGACGAATCCCCCTCCGCCCGCAAGGCACTGGATCGCAACGATACATAGCGTGAAATGGTCGACTTCGGATGGTGAATACTCAGATTCCTGACCCTTTCGGCAAGACGCGTCGCAAGGGCCTTGACCTGGGCTTCAGTCAATTCTTCCACCGACAGGACAAATTCACCCTTCCCGCTGCGGGCCAGCCTGTCGCTGCTGCGCCGCAAGGTGCCGGCGATGGACCGGGCCACCAGGCGCATCATGGACGCCGCGGCCTGGGCTCCGAATGTATCCTGGTAAAGATTGTAGTGATTGACTCGCAACATGATGAGCGACACAGACTCACCGCTGGAATCCGCGTGGGCACAGCTCAACGCCAGGGATCGGCTGAAATCATCCAGTGATGGCAAACCCGTAAGTCGATCCAGCTTGACGGTACTGCCGGTCGCCACCCTCCACGGGGTGCTGTTTCCTGCCGCAACCAGGCTTTCCGGCGGGATATAGCCTGCCACATGACTAAAGCGGTCTCCGGTGCCCGCCAGGGGCACCAGCCGCAGCTGAACATCGGTACCCGCGCTGGAAGGCAGTACCAGCAACAAAGACGCGCTCTCACCCAGTTGCAACTGCTCTTGCAGCATCCATCCATCAGGGGGCGGCGGATCGGGCATCGCCAGGGACAACAAGCCCTTCCCTATCAGGGAATCCGGAGTGACCTTCAGCATTTTGGCCAGGGCCTGGTTTACGTAAACAATAGGAAGCCCCTCATCGCGAAAATCCGCGACCAGCATCCCCAGGGGAGATACTTCCAACAGCCTGCCTAGCAGGTGCGGGCTTAATGACTCCAAGGAATACCTCCTCGTATTGCTACCCGGGGTTAACTTACCACGGTAGGGGCTAGATTTTTCGGTATTATTACCCAATATTCGAACCTCAACCCACGTGAGTCGGACACCGGGTATTCGACCCAACAAACGGTATACTTCGGTCTTCTGCAAAAATCGCTGGAACCAGGAACAATATCCGGCCGGCGACACCGCATGCGACACAGCACGAAAGGATCAGTGAATGGACAATCAAAGCGGGAACGCCTCCCAGGGACAGGAATCACTTCAAACGGCCATCATGGCGCTGCAGGAATACGTTTCCCGGCGAATCGTCGGACAGGCCACCCTGGTTAATCGTCTGCTGGTTGCCCTGCTCGCCGACGGACACCTGCTGGTTGAGGGAGCGCCCGGACTGGCCAAGACCCGGGCCGTAAAGGTCCTGGCAGAGGGAGTTGAAGGCATCTTTCACAGGGTTCAGTTCACCCCGGACCTGTTGCCTGCAGACTTGACCGGCACAGAGGTCTATCGTCCCCAGGACGGCAGCTTCAGCTTTCAGCAAGGACCCCTGTTCCACAATCTGGTGCTGGCCGATGAGGTTAATCGGGCGCCGGCGAAAGTTCAGTCGGCGCTGCTCGAGGCCATGGCCGAGCACCAGATTACCGTCGGCAGGCATACCTACCCCCTGCCACGATTATTCATGGTCATGGCGACCCAGAACCCCATCGAGCAGGAAGGCACCTATCCTCTGCCCGAGGCGCAACTGGATAGATTCCTGATGCACGTAAGCATTGACTACCCGGACGTGGATTCTGAAAAGCAGATTCTGCGACTGGCCCGGGCCGAGGCAGCCGACATTGCCGACAACAAGACCTCGCCGGTGCACATCATGAGCCAGGAACAAATATTCCAGGCCCGCAAGGAAGTATTGGACATGCACATGGCGGAACCGCTGGAGCAGTACCTGATTCAACTGGTCCTTGCTACTCGCAACCCCGGGGCATATGGCGACGACCTGGCCCGCTGGGTCCAATACGGTGGCAGCCCCCGTGCCACGATCTCCCTGGATCGCGCGGCCCGTGCCCATGCCTGGCTGGCCGGGCGGGATTTTGTGTCACCCGAAGATATACAGGCCATTGCGCCGGATGTTTTACGGCACCGACTGATCCTTAACTACGAAGCGGAGGCAGATGGCGTGACCACTGACCAGGTCATCAAGGCCTTGCTGGAACGCGTGGCCGTGCCCTAGCCGGCCCACCCCGGTTCAGCCATGGAAGCTACGCAAAAACAGGCAAGTGCAGCACATGTCACACTGGGTTCCCTGGTGGGCCTGCACAAGTCTGCCCGTTCCTTACCTGCATTTCCCCAGGCCATAAAGGCCTCCAGCGGTGACAGCTACCTGTCACCTTTTCGTGGTCGGGGCATGGAATACGACGAGTCACGTCCATACCAAAGTGGTGACGATGTGCGAAACCTGGACTGGCGGGTGATGGCTCGCACGGGCAAGCCTCATACCAAGGTCTTCAGGGAAGAGCGCGAACGCCCCGTATTTTGCATGGTGGACTACCGTGCAAGGATGTTTTTCGGCACCCGGGGCGTGTTCAAGCACGTGCTCGCTGCGCAACTGGCCAGCCTGGCGGCATGGCGTGCGGTACTAAACGGCGACAGGGTTGGCGGGGTAATTTTCTCTGACACTGTGCATCATGAACTCAAACCGGGTCGCGGCCGATCAGCGACGATGCACTTGCTTCGCCAGATGGAATTTGCCCAGGACTGGGAACTTGACTCGGGCAATCAGAAAGCCGGAATCAACGCGGCCCTGGCCCGCCTGAGGAGACTCGCCAGACCGGGAAGCATGCTGATGCTATTCAGTGATTTCCACGGACTGGATGCCAGTGGCGAGGCGCACTTATCCTACCTGGCCAAGCATAACGCCCTGTTCCTGTTTTACATTTACGACCCTATCGAAGCATGTCTCCCGCCACCGGGGCGTTACCACATGGTCAGCGGAAATCAGAACTGGGTGATCGACACCACGGATCGGGAATTTACCCGGGCTTACCAGGAACATCACAAGTCGTTACTGAACAAACTGCAGGAGATGTGTCGACGCAATCGCAGCAGCTTCGTGGTCTGCGCCACGAACGATGCGCCCCAGAAAATAATGCAGCGAGCACTGGGTGGAGGATCGGGAGAGTGAATCCAGCCGAACTGCCACTGCGCGACATCCACTTGCCCGAACCTGTCGGATGGTGGCCTTTGGCTCCCGGTTGGTGGTGGATAACAGGACTGCTGTTACTGGCAGGTGTCGCAGTGACTGGAATAATTCTCTACAGGCGCTACCGGCACTCCCGTCTTTCCTACTGGCTGAAGCCGGAATTCCAGCTACTCGCCGCGCAGTATGCCGAGAATCACGACCCCGTTGCCTTTCTGCAGTCCGTTTCGAGCCTGTTGCGCAGGGCCTGCCTGAGCCTGTATCCCAGGCATGCAGTTGCCAGCCTGACCAATGAAGCCTGGCTGGGTCTACTGGATCAGGCCGGGGAAACCTCCGAGTTCACCCACGGCCCTGGTCGCCTGCTGGCTGAAGGCCCCTACCTGCGCGACGCCACGTCCGCGGACGTGGATGCCCTGGTCCCCCTGGTCCTGAACTGGATTGATCACTGCGGCAAAAGAAAACTTCGGAGACCGGGCGAGTGATTGAATTTCAGTGGCCATGGATATTCCTGCTGTTGCCCCTGCCCCTGCTGGCGAGGCTGCTCAAACCCGCCAGGACAGAGCAACAAAGTGCTGCGTTAATCGTTCCGGCCCCAGAAGATTTTCAATCCAGGACTCCCCCGGTTTCGCTGAAACGCCGGGCACCCTGGGGTGTATGGCTGGCGCTGGTGAGTTGGGTCTTGTTGGTGTCGGCGAGCGCACGCCCTCAGTTACTCGGAGAACCTGTCGCCCTGCCGGTCACCGGGCGG
>JBFFTZ010000179.1:0-5704 GCA_041571575.1 Gammaproteobacteria bacterium
AGGCGGCCCGGGCTTCCGGCCTGTCCGAAGCCATGCTGGATCGCCTGATGCTGGACGAGAGTCGGGTGTTGTCCATGGCGGATGGCCTGCGGAATATCGCCGAACTGGATGATCCGGTGGCCAGGGTTCTGGCCCAGTGGACACGTCCCAACGGCTTGCATATCCAGCGACTGAGTGTGCCCCTGGGGGTGATCGGCATCATTTACGAGAGTCGGCCAAACGTGACCGCAGATGCCGGGGCCCTGTGCCTGAAGGCGGGTAATGCAGTCATTCTCCGGGGTGGGTCAGAAAGTTTTCATTCCAGCGGCGAAATTCACGCCTGTCTGTGTGCGGGACTTGAGGCGGCGGGCCTGCCGGCCGACAGCATCCAGATGGTGCCGACCACGGACCGGGAGGCGGTGGGTTACCTGCTTTCGGAAATGGCCCAATACCTGGATGTGCTGATTCCCCGGGGCGGCAAAGGCCTGGTGGCCCGTGTGGAGCGCGAGGCCAGGGTGCCGGTGCTGGGTCATCTGGAAGGCATCTGTCACCTGTATGTTGACGCCTCAGCCGATCTGGAACTGGCTGTGAATGTGGTGGTGAACGCAAAAATGCGCCGCACCGGGATTTGTGGGGCTGCCGAGACCCTGTTGCTGGACAGGCAAGCCGATCCGGAATTGGTTGCGGCGCTGATCAAGGGCTTGTCCGAGGCAGGTTGTGAAGTTCGCGCCGACCAGGCATTGAGAGAGCGCTTCCCGGAGTTGCCGCCGGCCGACGAATCCGATTGGTCTACCGAGTATCTAGCCCCGGTGATTTCAGCCGCCATGGTGGACGGAGTCGAGAGCGCGATTGCACACATCCAACGCTATGGCACGGGGCACACTGAATCTGTAATTGCCGGTGATATACAGGTCGCCGAACGTTTTCTTTCCGCCGTGGACAGCGCCATCGTGATGCACAACACCTCTACCCAGTTTGCCGATGGCGGGGAGTTTGGGATGGGTGCCGAGGTGGGAATTGCCACGGGCCGCTTGCATGCCCGTGGACCGGTAGGTGTGGAGCAGTTAACCAGCTATAAATATGTTGTTCGGGGTAGTGGGCAACTGCGGCCCTAGTCGCGTGATGGCCACCTGGTTCAGCTCAGGCCAAGTATTTCCTGGTAGCGTTCCCTGACTTGCTGCCATTCCATCTTGAACCAGGGTGTGAACAGTTCCGCCTGTTCATTCATTTCCCGGTCCATCTGTTCGGGTGAGACGAAGCGCCACTCTTCGATTTCGTTGCGATTAACGGTGACATCTTCGTCGCTGCGTCCGACATAAACCCAGCACAGTTCGTGTTCGGAACCCTGGTCACCGAAGTTGGCGTGGTATTCGAATTTGTAAAGAAAGTGCAGTTCGCAATGCAGCCCCAGTTCCTGGTGCAGTCGGCGAATGGTGGCTTCCGGCATATCTTCACCCTGGCGGGGGTGGCTGCAACAGCTGTTTGACCAGTAGCCCCCCCAGAGGCGTTTTTGCCCGCTGCGCTTTTGCAGCAGCAATTCACCACGAGAGTTGAAAATAAACAGTGAGAAAGCGCGGTGTAGCTTGCCCTGGCCATCGTGGCAACCGGCTTTGTCCAGGTTGCCGATTTCCTGGTCCTCGTGGTCGACCAGAATCAGGTTCTCGGATTCATGGGAGACGACTGCGTTCTCGTGAGCCGCCCTATTCAACGATCACCTCCGTGGCCTGGTAACCCGCAGCACGAATCGCCCGGACTACCTTGTCGCTGTCTGTCGGACACAGGGCGATCATGGATCCGCCGCCACCGCCGCCGGTGAGCTTGGCACCCAGGGCGCCGTTATCGCGAGCCAGGTGAATCAATTCCTCCAACTCCCAACTGGAAACTCGCAGACTGTTCAGCAGGCCCTGGCAGACGTTCATCAGGTCTCCCACTTGTGCCAGGTCGCCTTTGCGAATTGCCTCAATGGCCTCGAGGGTTAATCCGTCGATGCCCTTGAACACCCGGTTGTAAACCCGCTTGTTGTTCTCCCAGGCCTTGCGAACCTGGGCGACCATGCCGGCGGTGAGGCTTTCCACCCCGGTCATACCGATCACGAACTTCATGGGTGCGCCGATTTCCACGTCCTGGAAGGCGGGAGTGCGGTTGCGCTGATAGACGATGGCGTTGCCGTAGGTGGCCACGGTGTTGTCCACCCCGGACGGTGTGCCATGGGCAACCCGTTCACACTCGTAGGCCAGGCTGTTTACATCTTCATCGGACAGTCCCAGGGCGTAGTGCCTGTCCAGGGCCCTGATGATCGCCACCGCGACGGCGGCTGATCCGCCCAGGCCCATGGCACGCGGGATGTCTGAATACACTTCTATCCGCATGGGCTTGTCCAGCAGGCCCAGCTTTTCCAGGATGACGCCGGCGGGACGCTCAAAAGACTGGCGCTTCTCCGCTTCCTGGTGCAGACGCTGTTCCACGCCCCAGCGGGGCACGATCAACTGGACGCCGTCATCGCCGTCCTGGACTCTTGCGCGTACCGCCAGGGGTACGGCCGCCGCAATGGCATGGGAGCCGTAGACCACCGCATGCTCACCCAGCAGGATGATTTTTCCGTGACCCGCAGCCAGGTCTTCGTGATCGATTTCGGCCTGGTCGTAATCGGCCACGTCCCGGGGCCGTGACAGGCCCTTTATGATTTCGTGGGCTTTCCAGATCTTGATTTCGCCGCTTTCGACCAGTCGGTCGACAACGATGGGGAACATTTCCGGGGTCGCTCCGGCAGCGGTTGCCACCGAGCGCGCGTGCAGGGTCATGTGCCCCTGCTGGATGCCATCGGTGGCCAGTGCCCGCAGGGCAGAGAAATTCTGTGCCAGGCCGACGATGCCCATGACTTCGGCCAGTTCGGTGGCTTTGCTTACATTCAGCATGCGCAGGTTCAGGGCAACGGTGGGATTGGTTTGCAGCGGGCCGCCCACGATGCCGACTTTCATCGGCATATCGATTTCGCCCACCAGCATGCCTTCGTCGTCGGTGTACCAGCGAGTCAGCGAGGTGTAGTGAGTGCCGCGAGCAGCATAGGCATGGGCGGACGCTTCGATGGCGCGCCAGTCGTTGCCTGTTGCGATGGCTACCGCATCCACACCGTTCATGATGCCCTTGTTATGGGTTGCCGCGCGGTAAGGATCTATGGCGGCGAACTGGCTGGCGATGGCGATACCATCCCGCACGGATTCACCGTCGAACCCGCGGCCTGCCAGTAACTGGGGAGGGATGCGGACCTTGCCGCGAATCAAGGCTCTATCGGTGAGGTTGGAAAGTATTCGCAGGAATACCTTGCCGCCGGAAATGCTTTCGATCAGTGATGCGACACCCTCGCACATGGTGTTAACCAGGTTGGCGCCCATGGCATCACAGGTATCCACCAGCAGGTGGACCACCAGCATTTCCATATTTGATTCGGTAGCGGGATGCAGGATGACTTCCAGGTCAATGGCGCCTCCGCCCCTGGCGACCATGCGCGGGTGCAGGCTGTTCGCCAGGTTGATCACTTCCTGCTTGCGCTCCAGCAATTTCAGCTTTGCGCGAGAAGTGTGCGGCACCTCTACCACCTGGATCTGACCAATAAGGATCGGCGGGGTGCTTTCCACCTGGTAGCCGCCGGCCTTGCGGGCAATTTTTGCTGCCGAACTCAGGGCTGCCACGATAGAGGGCTCTTCAACCGTCAGCGGGACCAGGTAGTCTTTGCCGTTGATCAGGAAGTTCGGCGCGACGCCCACGGGCAGGCCCATTACGCCCACCACGTTTTCGATCATCCGGTCGGCGCTTTCCAGGCTCAGGGTATGTTCACCGCTGAGCAGGGATTTGAAGTCCTGGGAACTCAGGAAACCCTTGTCACGAACAGCACGCACGCGCTCGGGGATCGACAGCTTGTAGAAAGCCGGGATCGCTGAATTACTCTTGTTACCAGGCTGTTTGATATTCGACGACATAAATTCTGACTATCCGAAGGCTCTTGGCGGTTTTGAAAAAGTGTCCCGACCGTTAGGTCTCCAACCCCATATTGTCGCCTCTGTGGGCAGGTTTTCCAAGGAAAACGCTAATCATTGCGCGCCAAACCCCTTGTTTCTAAGGCTAAATCGGGGCATCCGAAGCCCGCCCGGGCGGCCTCTGAGCAAAACTGCGCAAGGGCTGTCGGGTCCAGGCTGAATGCCAGGCCCAGGTCGCCTGCACCTGCTCCCGAGGGTTTATAGGTGATGCCCTGTTTGGAGGCCAATTCAGCGAGTGTTTCGTGTTCAGGGGAAAATACCTGGATGCCCGAGAATGCCTGCAAGAGCCTGAGAGCCTTGCCGTAGGCGGCGATGGATAAAATCAATTCTTCAACCTGCCCGCTGATACACGCGTTCCGGGACCGGTTTGCCGCCGAGGCCAGTATGCGTCGAACCTGTTCCCAGCCGCTCGGATCAGCCTCGCAGGCGGTTTCAAGTTGCCGTAACAGGTCGCTGGTGGAAGCCTGTTTTCCTGTCCAGATTGCGCGAAATTTCAACCCGCGAGGCAGGGTAACCGGTTCAACCCGGGGGCTGGAGCTTCCCGGGGTTCGCTGGTAGTCCAGCACGCCTCCGCACAAGCTGGCGGCCAGGTCGATGCCGCTGCCATGACCGCCCTGGAAGTCGCGGTGCATGGCAAGCAGCTTTGCCAGTTGCTCCTCCCGTGGCAATGGCGGGATGTTGGCCCAGTCTTGCAGGGCTGAGGACAGGGCAACGGTCAGTGCGGCGCTGGAGCCCAGGCCCAGTTTCTGGCCGCCGGCGCCCGGGTCAAAGAATTCGTTGGTATCCAGTGTCGCCCTGAATGGCGGCAGCTTGTGCAGCGCTAACTCGTGGGAGGCACGCAACAGGGTGTCTACCAGGTGGAATGCGTTTTTGCTGGCCGGATTGTCCCAGCGGGGAAGTCCCTGCTCATCAAGCGTGAAGCGACAGGTGCTGCGTTGATCCTGCCGGGACACCAGCTGCCAGGCTTTGTCGTCCGAGGGTTCAAGGTTGACCCTTGCCCTGCGGTTGATCGCCATGACCAGGCCCGGAGCACCGTCCAGCACCGCATATTCGCCAGTCAGGATTAGCTTGCCGGGTGCGCTGACCTGCATGGGGTTCAGTCCTTTACCAGCCTGGACCCGTCACCGAGTCCGCAGGGGATGATTCTCTGCACGCCGGGTATCTCTGCGAGGGCCCCGGAGACCTGCTCCAGGGAATCGGGCAGGCAAACCGCCTTTACCTGGGGTCCGGCATCTATGGTGAAGAACACCGGAACGCCCTGGGCCCTGAGCGCGCGCACACGATGCAGGCATTCCACGGTTGCGCCGTTGAAATACATCATGCCCGGCTCCGAGGCCATGGCCAGGCCGTGCATCTTCAGGCAGCTGTACTCGCTCACCTGCGCCAGTGCCTGGAAATCTTTCCCGGCGATGGCGTGTCGCGCCCGGGCAAGGTCCGCTTCCTGGCTGTCTACCCAGGCGGGATAGTAGGCCGATGTCAGGCGACTGCGCTCCATGCCCTCGGTAGAGCCCACAGCCTTGGCCGCCGAGGAGGTGATGGCGATGGCCACGGCCAGTGGCCACTCGTCGGCCCTGCACAGGCTGCTTACCGGCGTGCTCTCGCTGCCGGGTTCTGCCAGGGACAGTTCGACAAATCCGCCAAGCAGGGAACGGGCCGCAGATCCGGATCCCCGGCGCGCAAGGTCGGCCAAC
>JBFFTZ010000180.1:0-5677 GCA_041571575.1 Gammaproteobacteria bacterium
AATACCTGGGCTTCGGCAGACGCGTCCATGGCAGCCGTGGGTTCATCCAGTTCCAGTATGTCGGCGTCCTCGCGCATGAATGCCCGGGAAAGCGCGACTTTCTGCCACTGCCCGCCAGAGATCTCTTGTCCGTCCTTGAACCACCGCCCCAGCTGGGTGTGATACCCCTTGGGTAGCTGGTCCACGAATTCCGAGGCCAGGCCCTTTTCGCCGGCGCGCTCCCAGCGGCTCTGGTTGCTGAACTCTTCCACATCGCCTGCGCCCACGTTTTCTCCCATCAGGAACTGGTAGCGCGCAAAATCCTGGAAAATAACGCTTACCCTGGCACGCAGTTTTTCCGGGTCCCATTCACGCAGATCCAATCCGTCCAGCAACACTCGACCGGAGTCTGGTTCATACAGGCGGCTTAGCAGTTTGACCAGGGTGGTTTTGCCCGACCCGTTCTCACCAACCAGGGCAAGAGATTTCCCCGGGGGCAGGTGCAGGCTGATATCCACCAGCGCCGGCCGGTTGGCCCCGGGGTAAGTGAAGCTCACGTTTTCGAATCGAATACCGTCTTCCGGATTCGGACCGCTGGAAGCGTAACCACCAGGCTGACTGACCGGCTGTTCCAGATATTCGTACAGGTTGGAAAGGTAGAGGTTGTCCTCGTACAGTCCCCCTATGGCCGCCAGGATGGCAGCCACCGCCGACTGACCCTGTTTGAACAGCAGCAGGTACATGGTCATCTGGCCCAGGCTGATCTGTCCGCTTACCGCGCTGGCGGCGATCCATGCATAGGCGCCGTAGAACACGGCCGTACCCACCAGTCCCAGGGCCAGTCCCCAGCTGTCCCGTCGCAATGTGAGGCTGCGGTCTTCCTTGTACAGGTCCTTGAAGATGTCGGTGTACCGCTTCAGCAGCAGCGGCCCGAGGCGGAACAACTTCACTTCCTTGGCATAGTCTTCCCGGGCCAGGACTGTTTCGATGTACATCTGCTTGCGGGTTTCCGGTGAGCGCCAGCGGAACAATCTGAAGGCGTCGCCGGAGAACTTGGTCTCGGCGGCAAAGGCCGGCAGCCCGGCAAGGGCCAGGATGAGCAGGGTCCATCCTGAGAATTGAGCGAGCAGGA
The DNA here is from genome assembly GCA_041571575.1 of Gammaproteobacteria bacterium. Lineage (GTDB taxonomy): Bacteria > Pseudomonadota > Gammaproteobacteria > Steroidobacterales > BM003 > CAKZML01. The sequence goes on from JBFFTZ010000180.1 coordinate 1,112, forward strand.
AAGCATAGCTGACCAGGGAAATCGTGTTCTGGGCCAGGCCGAAAGTGCGGTTGACGAGACTAAGGGGACGCACCGACGCCTCACGCCTGGCACGGGTCAGCTTGTCGTAGAACTCGGAATTCTCGAAGTCCTGCAGGCTAAGGGTAAGGGCCTTCTCCAGGATCATGGTATTGACCCGGTTGCCAAGCTGGGCGCGCAATAGGGATTGGCAGGTTGAGATGCCTCGCTGGCAGGCTGAAAGCCCCGCGATGGCCAGGGCCTCTAGCGCCACCAGCTTGTAGACATGTCGCAAGGCGTCTTGCTGGGTGGGCGCTTCGCTGTTCATGGCGCTTACCACGCCGTCCACAATCAGCTGTCCTACCCACGCCACCACCGCCGGCAACACGCCGGCCAGCAGGGTCAGCAGCCCGAAGGCCAGTGATAGTCGGACACTGGTGGTCCAGACCAACTGAAGGGCCCTGCCGCTGTAGCGAAACAGGCCGCCAAACCGGATAGCGGCCGAATTGTCATTGTTAGATGGCTGTTGCATGACGCGCTGCAATGGGGGTTGGAGGCGAATCATTGCCCCGAACATCCGGCAATTCAAGTTTCAACCGGTCAATAAGCCCCTGCCCGGGAGAAATACGCGGGGAATTGGAACAGGAGTTGGGGCAGACTTTTGCCAAAACCCACTAGGGAGGTGGGAGCGGGCCGTGGACAGCAGGAGCGAGAGAAAATCCATGTTGCCGGACACCTGTTGGGAACGAATCCGACAGCTGGATCCGGCAGTGGTCGTGCCCAGGACAATCAGTACTGGAGAGCCGGTGCTGGTTGACTGCCTGATGGATGCCGTGACGGGTGATGCAGGAGACGTCGGAGCCACGGGAGGAGCAGTTTGCATTACCCGGATGCTAACCCCCGACCAGGCCCGGGAGTTCAGTCTGCCGGCGGGCCTGGAGTTGCCTGACGAGGCGCTTCCCGGGCTCATGCTGTGCCCGGCTGGCCAGTGGCCGGTGGTGCGGCTGGATCACCAGGCATTTTCCCAGATCGCCGCCGTGGCTCGCGGCCCGGATCAGCCTGAAAGGCCATGGAATACGCTTCTTCGCGGTGCGGCCCAGGGTCGCATAGGGCTGGCCATGGCCGCACCGGGCGAGAGCTTGTGCCCGGTCTTCGCGCCCAGGCGATGGCTGGGCGCGACCGGCGGTCACTTGTTGGCAGCCCCGGGGGGCAGTGCCACCGTTTGCCTGGATATCCGCCTGTGCGCCTGCCTGGACAAGGCCGACCGGATGAACTGGGCCGCCCTGCGCCACGTGGTGGTGGAGGCGGTAAGGGTGGGCAACCAGGTACTGGACGCGCCGCCGCTGGCTGGAGGTTTCCTGGGGCAGCAAAGTGTCGGGTTGCGTCGGCTTTCCCTGCACCTTTGCGACCTGGGTATGCTGGCAATACGCCAGGGCATGAAGCCGGAGCTGCCGTCCACGGTTTCCCGGTTGCTTCGGGTGATCAAGGTGGCGGCTGATGCCGCCATGGGCGAGTCCCTGCGCCTGGGCCGGCTGGAGGGGCCGTTTCCAGCGCTGCTGGAGGCAGATTGGGTCAGGAAAATTGAGCACCCGGCATTTCGATCGCGAATCCAGGCGCTGCTGGATCGTTTCTGGCTCCGGAACAGCCAGCTGCTGTCCCTGTCGCCGGACAGTCTCCTCGCCCCGGCAGAAACGCCGGAGCAGCTCCTCGCCTGGTCCAACCTGATTCCTCTGCTGGCCAGTGTGGACGGTTTTTCTGCCCGCTTGCCGCAAAACTGGCGATTACTGAGCCACGACAATTCGGCCCGACTGCTGGGTCGGATATGGGCGCTTGGACTCAGTCGACACCAGGTGCGGGCCTATTAAGCGGCCGGCGGGTATCATAATGGCTGCTGCTGCACCAGATTGTCCGGTTCAGGGCTGCGTGTTATAGCTGTTCACCTGATTACTTGTCGGGCTTGTTATTGGGCCCTGCCGGGTCCGAAGAAGCCCGTCGCGCAGGCGGCGTTGAATAGACTGGTACTACATGCCTGATTTGCCAAACATCCATGCGCTGATCGTACTGGCCCTGACAGTATTCACGCTGTTCCTGTTCACCCGCGACAGCATTCCCCTTGAGACCAGCAGTCTGCTTATCCTGATCATCCTGGTGGTGATCTTCCAGCTTTTCCCCTATGAGCTTGATGGCGTCGGCCTGAAAGCAACAGACTTCTTCGCCGGTTTTGGCCACGAGGCGCTGATTACCATTGCCGCCCTGATGATGGTGGGCAAGGGCCTTGAGACCACCGGTGCGCTGCAACCCCTGGCCGTGAAGATGGCTCTTGCCTGGGTGAAGCGGCCAAAGGCGGCATTGTTGGTCACCCTGCTGGTTTCAGCCGTGCTCAGCGCCTTTTTGAACAATACCCCGATCGTGGTCATGTTGATGCCAATGTTGGTGGGTGTAGCCATGCGCACCGGAGTGCCGGTTTCCGGCATGTTGATGCCCATGGGCCTGGCGACCCTGATTGGCGGCATGGGCACCACGATAGGTACCTCGACCAACCTGCTGGTGGTGAGCATCGCCGCGGACCTGGGTCAGCGCCCTATCGGACTGTTTGATTTCACCTTGCCTGTGCTGGCGGTTGGCAGCGTGGGTATTTTCTATCTCTGGATTGTGGCGCCGATGATCCTGCCCGAGCGCAAGCCGCCCATGGGCGATACCTCGCCCCGGGTGTTCGACGCTTACCTGCACGTGACCGAAGATAGCTTCGCCAACGGTAAGACCCTGGCTGAAATTCGGGCGCGTACCAACAACCGGATTCGCATCGAGCGCATCCAGCGGGGCGAGGGACTGTTCCTTGCGAAGTTGCCTTCTGTGAGACTCCAGGAAGGCGACCGCCTGCTGGTCAGGGATACCCGGGAGAGACTCAAGGAATTCGAGCATGCCCTGGGGGTTGCCCTGCATAACGTCTCCGAAACGGACGGCACAACGACTCCCGCCGCCGAGGGTCTTCCCCAGGACGCGGATGCCCAGCAAATGGCCGAGGTGGTGGTGACGCGGGGCTCCATGTTGCACCAGCGGACATTGAAGGAGGTGCGCTTCACCTCACGATACAAGCTCATGCCCCTGGCGGTACACAGGGCTCGCTCCAGTTCGGGAGAGCGTACCGGGGACCTGTCTGAATCACCCCTGAGAGCCGGTGACGTAATCCTGGTGCAGGGATTCAGAGAACACATCCGGGACTTGAAGAACAGCGGCCAGATGCTGGTTCTCGATGGAACCATGGACCTTCCCCATACCCACAGGGCTTCCCGGGCGATCGCGATTATGGTGATCGTGATTGCCTTCGCTGCCTTGAACTTGCTGCCGATATCCGTGGCGGCCCTTGGGGGTGTCGGCATGATGCTCGCCACCCGCTGCCTTAACTGGCGCGATGCCCTGGGCTCCCTGAGCGCGCCGGTGGTATTGATCATTGTCACCAGCCTGGCCCTGGGTCTCGCCATGTTGCGAACCGGCGCTGCGGATTACCTGGCGCAGTTGTTCGTGGCCGGTGCCTCCGGCCTGTCCGTGCCAGTGATGCTCAGTATGTTGATGCTGGTCATGGCCATCATGACCAACGTGGTTTCCAACAACGCTGCGGCGGTTATCGGAACGCCCATCGCGATTGGCATCGCCCAGCAATTGGGCGTGCCCACCGAGCCGTTCGTGCTGGCGGTGCTGTTTGGGGCGAATATGAGTTACGCCACCCCGATTGGCTACCAGACCAACCTGCTTATTCTCAGTGCCGGCGGCTATCGTTTCTCGGACTTCGTGCGGGTCGGCCTGCCGCTGACCATCATCATGTGGCTGGGCTTCAGTATTGTCCTGCCACTGATCTACGATATTTAGACTGGGCGATCGGGGTTGACCTGCCACAGGTGCCCAGACATACTCGAGCCATGATCAATTCACGCAACAGCCAGCAGCAGGTTTCCCAGTGGTGGTGGCGCCGTACCACGGAGATGGTATCGGGCTGACGTGAGGAAACGAAACAGAACGACCCATCTCCGCAACCGGGGATGGGTTTTTTTATGCCTGCTCCCCGGGGCAAAGAATCGAATCGAGGAGCAAGATGCAAAAGATTTTCGACATAATCGCTGACCTGGATACGCCGGTATCGGCCTATCTGAAGCTGCGTGACTTCGAGCCCCGCTTCCTGCTGGAGAGCGTGGAGCGTGGTGAGCACCTGGCGCGTTACTCTTTCATTGGACTGGGAGAGGCGGTCAAGCTGCGGCTGGACGAGTCTGGTCTGAGCATCAACGGCGAGTCCCATGGAAGACCCCGGAACCAGCGGGAACTGCTGGACGGTTTCCGCAAGGCCCTGGACATGGCCCCACAGATGAAGCCCGCAGGTGACGAGTTGCCCTTCAAGGGCGGACTGGTGGGGGCCGCCGGTTATGACGTGGTTCGTTACTTCGAGCGCCTTGATACGGCCAGGCCGGGACGGCTCGAAACTCCTGACGCCATTTACGTGGCGCCTCGTTCAGTGCTGGTGTTCGATCACCTGACCCGGCGCATGGCATTGCTGCATGAGGGCAGCGAGGAACAGCG
>JBFFTZ010000181.1:0-5623 GCA_041571575.1 Gammaproteobacteria bacterium
CGCGGGGTAGTGGTTGTTGATAAGGCCGAGGACATCGGCGCTGCGGCCAGGATCATGCGCGATCATCACGTCGGCACGGTGGTAGTGGTCGAGGGCGACGAGGGCGCCTGGAAGCCGGTGGGCATTGTCACTGACCGGGACTTGGTACTGGAGGTGCTGGCCCTGGATATGGTTGCCATGAATTTGCGAGTCGGCGATCTCACCGGAACCCGTTTGCTGACCCTGGATGAGGACGGCGACGTCACCGACGCAATCAAGTCCATGAGGGACTGGGGTGTTCGCAGGGCACCGGTCGTGGATGAGGAAGGCTTCCTGGTTGGTATCCTCTCCCTGGACGATCTGATAGACCTGATCTCTGAACAATTGTCCGACATAGTCGGAGTCATTGTTCACGGTCAGAAACAGGAGCAGAAGAAAGCTGCCTGATCGGCTTCGGGTGGGGCGTGGGTCCCCGAGCCGGACTCGGTGGCAGCCATTACGCCAGTTGGGTGCGTGCAGTGGTATGCTCGGTGCCGGATTTGCAGAGCTACCCTGAGGCAGAGATGGCATACCCCCGTTTTCACCTGGCGTTTCCCGTTACGGACCTGGCGGCGGCGCGTGAATTTTATTGTGAGACCATCGGCTGCGAAACAGGCCGTGAGTCAACCCGCTGGATTGATTTCAATTTTTTTGGGCACCAGTTAGTGGCGCACCTGGTGCCCGTTTCCGAGCACCCGGTCACATCACGAAACCCGGTGGACGGTGAGCAGGTGCCGGCAACCCATTTCGGTCCCATCCTGGAATGGGATGAGTTCCAGAGTTTGCGGAAGCGCCTGGAAGAAGCGGGGGTGGATTTTGTGATCAAGCCCCAGGTCCGCTTTGCCGGCCGTGCCGGGGAGCAGGCGACCATGTTTATCAAGGACCCTAGTGGCAATCACCTGGAGTTCAAGGCCTTCCGCGACCAGGCGATGTTGTTCGAGAAAGATTTGTCTGCTTACGACTGAGTTCCCCGATCAGTTTTTGATCCGTCTCCACAGTGCGCGGGACACGATCCGGGCTTTGCTGGGCAGATCGAAGCGTTTCAGAGTGGTCTTGAGGGTCCCTTCCGTGAACTGGGTGCGTTTGCTGTAGTCAATGCGCACATCCACCAGGACCGGTCCCTGGCGCCCTTGCTCAAAAGCGGTGGTAATACCGGTGACAACCTCGGAGTTGTCGCTGATCTTTACGAAGGCGCAGCCGATAGCCTTGGCCAGTGCCTCGTAGTCCGGGCTGGGCACAATCGTGCAGGTCTTCCGGTTGTAGGGGATTTCCTGGGCCTGGGCGATCTGAGACAGTTCGCCATCGTTGAAGACCAGCACGACGATCCCCAGCTTGCGTGCACTGGCATTGAGCAATTCCATTGCCGACATCAGGAAAGCGCCATCGCCCACGATGCCGATGACCTGTTTTCCGGGGTTGACCAGCTTGGCCGCCACGGTCGCCGGTACGCAATAGCCCATGCAGTTGAAATCTGTGGGCGAGATGAATAAACCATCCTCCGGGATGGTCAGCAACTCGGCGGCGAGAAAAGTATGGTTGCCGTCATCACAGGCGATCACCGCATCCCGGTCCAGTTGGCGATTGATTTCATCAAACAACACCGCCGGATTTACCCGATCCTTGCTGTCGTGATCCAGCCACTGTTTGCGATAAGCCTGTTTGTCTTTGGCAATTGCCGCGACCAGGGCGCTACTGTCACGCGCAGTTCCCACGATGCGCTCCAGTTCCGCAACCAGGTGAGTCAGCACCTCCTTGGCGTCGCCCTCTATGCTCAGGGCAGAGGGGTAGTTCACGTCGAACACATTCGGGTTGATATCCACGTGAATCAGGTTGGAAGGCGGCTGCATACCGTAGCTGCCGGTACATATCTCTGCAAAGCGGGTGCCCACGGCCAGCATGCAGTCACACTGGGCAAAAGCATTCTGTGCTGCCGGGACCGAGGACGGTCCGGTGCCCATTCCAGTGTGCATGGGGTGGGTGCCGGCCAGGGTGGACAGACCTTGCAGGGTAGTAGCCACCGGAGCGCCCAGCAGCTCGGAAATCCTGGCTATCTGTTCTTTGGCATGCCGGGCGCCCCAGCCCACGAACAGGCCGGGTCGCGTTGCGTCCGCCAGATTTCGGGCAGCCTCGTTGATTGCCTGTTGATCGGCAGGTTTGGGATGACTGGGCTGATAGCTCGGCAGTTCATCAACCTCGCCGGTCAATAGCTGGAGGTTGGCGGGAATCTCAATGTAGACGGGGCCGGGCTCGCCAGTCGTAGCAATGCGGTAAGCTTCGTAAACAGTTGGAATGACCTCTCGGTAGTCATGCACCCTGAATGTCGCCTTGGTGATTGGTGCCAGCAAAGCCTGCTGATCCACGTCATGCAGTTGATATCCCTTATCCAGGTCTGTCCGGATACCGCCGCTGATGACCAGCATGGGAATGCCATCCAGGAAAGCCTCACCGATACCACTGCTGCTGTGGGTTATGCCAGCAGCGGGGACGACCACCAGCGTACCAATGTGATCCGAGCTGCGGCTTACCGCATCGGCCATGAAGCTGCCGCACATTTCGTGGGTCACGAGCACGGGCTCAATACTGTCTGATGAGGCCAGCTCATCATAAATTTCCAGGTTGTGTACGCCGGGGATTCCAAAAGTAAAACGCACGCCAATCTGTTCCAGGGCATGCCGAAGCAAAAATGCTGCAGTTTTTTTCACGGCGTCTGGCTTCCATAGCAGAGCTCGCCACGACATGGCGAACTGTAAGTAAGTGGTGAGCCCAGATTAGCAGAGATTACCGCTTGATCCACTATCCCTTGTGGTGACTGAAACTCGCAAAAGTTGCCCCGCCCATTAAACGCTGGAAGTCTTCGCCAGAGATTTTTATCAGGACTTCGTGGTCACCGGCTTCGAAATAAATTTCCTCGAGTGAGCAGAGCGCATGATCAACCACCGTGGTCAATCCGTAGGCCTTCCCCAGTACGGGTATGGCGCCGACTTCGCAGTCGGCAAACACTCGCGCGATTTCTGTCTCTGAGGCCATCACAAGGGGGCGCTGGATTTTTTGCCCCAGTGTTCCGGTTTCCAATGCGTGGCTGGCGGGGATAACTGCCAGTACATAGCCGCGGTTGTCTTTTAGCAGGATGCCCTTGGCAAGTGTTTCACCGGAAATATGGGCCGCTTCGGCGGTCGTGTCGCTGCTTTCCGAATGGGGATGGCTGACCGCAGAGTAGTCGGCGCCTGCTTGCGCCAGGAAGTCCGTGATGCTTTTAGATGCGGTCAAACCCTAGCCCTCACAACGCCTGATGGTCAGGACTGCATCCCAGAATGGCCTATGCCCGTGCGGTGAGGTAATCGTGGAACATACGGATTACCGGCGTGCTTGCCGGGCGGTCGAGGCACAGGCAATCCTGCCACGGGGAACTGCCATGGGAGATTGTCCGGACCCTATCTTGCAGGCTCAGTGAAAACTGGCCTCCAGAGATTCTGCAAGCGACTTCGCCTCTGCAATCTGGCTGGCATTCATATCGCGTTCCAGATTGTCTCTAATGCCGCGCTTGTTGGCACCGTTTCCGATGGCCAGGCTCAGCCAGGCGTAGGCTGCAATGTAATCTTTCTCAATTCCGGTCCCGGACTGATACATCTCGGCCACACGGTACTGGGAATTTGCATCGCCCATATCGGCTGCAAGCCGGAACCACTTCATGGCTTCAACGTAATCCTGGGGTATGCCGTCGCCTTCATAGAAGGTTTTACCAAGCGTGTAGGCGGCGTAGACGTCCCCGTTACCTGCGGCTAACTTGAACCACTTGACGGCTTCGGGAATGTTCTTTTCAACACCATCGCCATCAAGGTATTTGTAACCGAGCATGCACTGGTAACTTGGAATTCCCTCATTGGCCAGGCTGATCATTTCTTCAAGAGTCTGGGCGCTGGCAATCTGGGAGCAAAGAAACAGCGAGATCGCGGCGAGTGCTGTGGTGAGTGTCCTTCTCATGATGCATTCTCACTTAAGAGTATTGGCCTCGATGCAATCTTGTTCCTCCCGGGTTGCTATTCCTATCGTGGATTTCCCTCATCACAATCACTGCAATTTGGCATGGCCTATTTTGGTCAAAAGCGCTTGTTTCTCGTGGAATTAACGGGATCTGGGTATGCTGGACACGGATAGACAATGGGCGAGAAATCCTTGCAGGCCTGACAGGTTTTTCAGGTAGGGGAAAACAGTCTTGAATCTGAATGGTTTGCCTGCAAAAGCAATTTTTCAGCGTCAGGAATTTCTTCATGCTGAGTGCGCCGGAGAATCGCTCCGCACAGCCGGGGATTCTCGGTGAGAGTCGCTACCCAGACATCCAGCATTTGCTTGATGCAACGTCTTTCAGTAAATGCTGGAAACAAAGGGATGACGGGTTCAGGCAGCCAAAGTTGTCTTCAGGGTTTGCTGCCTATCATCTTTCCGATCATCCCTTGGGGGGACGAGTGCTTGTCGCCAATTATGGCGAGTGAGAACATAGTGAAGCCGATACACTCTTGAATTCGTGTACTCGGCTTTGCGCCGGGTACCATCGGAAATCCTTGTGGCATTTCGAATTCCACCGTTGGACACTGTCCCGGCTGGCTAATAAAGGAGAACAAATGCCTGTGCGCCTGAAGATTATGCGGATGTTTACTGGTCTGTTACTGAGCGGATTGCTGGCTGGCTGTGCCACCGCGCCACCCCAGGATCCGGATAATCTGTGCGCGATCTTCAAGGAGAACAAGGACTGGTACAAGGCGTCTCTGAAAGCGTCCAAGCGTTGGGGGGCGCCGGTTCATGTGCCCATGGCCATCATGTACCAGGAGTCTGGTTTCAAACATGACGCCCGTCCACCCATGCGTTATTTTCTCGGATTCATACCCTACGGAAGAGGTAGTTCTGCCTTTGGGTACTCCCAGGCGAAGACTGAAGCATGGAAAGATTATGAACGCGAGACCGGCTGGGTATTCAATGGCAAGGATAGGGATGACTTCGCCGATGCCGTGGACTTTGTCCAGTGGTATATCTACAAGACTCACCAGGTAAACGGCACATCCAAGTGGGATACCTATAATCAGTACCTGAACTATCACGAGGGACGAGGCGGCTACTCACGGGGCACCCATAACAAGAAGCCCTGGCTGCTGAAAATCGCCCGGAAAGTGGATGCCAGGGGGCGCAACTACGCGGCCCAGTATGGCAAGTGCAAGGATAAGCTGGGCAAGAAATGGTGGTGGTTCTAGACATGGCCCTTTCGCTAGAAGGGTAAGCTCGGCCTGGCCTCGGCCCAGGTCTTGATGGTCGCCAGGTACGGGTTCGCTGTTCTCGCCCCGTTCAGCTTACCGGCCGCTCGACGCTGCCACAGAGGCGTGAGCGGCTAAATCCGGGGGATTCAGCCTCTGTTCAGCTAAGTGGGTGTACCTTGGACTCAACGGTGGAAGATGCCGCCTGTATGAGGCACGGCGGAACCCGGGAGGACGAAATGCGAAAAATTATGCAACTGATTGAAAAATATAAGATATATGGCATTTTGCCTGTTCTTGGGGTAATGCTGTCCGGCCCCCAGTCCCTGCAAGCCCAGGAGGACCCGGAGTATGTGGCCGAG
>JBFFTZ010000182.1:0-5615 GCA_041571575.1 Gammaproteobacteria bacterium
AAGCCAAGCGGGTGAACAAGGTGCAAGGTCGCGCCCGAATTGGCGCAAAGGCGTATCATATTGCCGGTGTTAGGCGGGATTTCCGGCTGGTATGCAATCAGATGGAACATACTTGAACTAGCGCCCACGGGCGCCCGGTTGATTGAAGAGAACAGACATTATGACGACAGCGATTAAGAATTGCCCCGAAAATATTGCGACTTCCCTGTGTGGGTTGCGACTCGACTCCCCGATTGTGCTGCTTTCAGGCTGCGTGGGATTTGGCGAGGAATACACCCGGGTTGAGGGGTTTTCAAATCGCCAGGTCGGTGCTGTGGTGCTCAAGGGCACTACCCTGGAGCCCCGTCCCGGCAACGCCCCCCACCGGGTGTACGAGACACCCATGGGAATGCTCAACGCAATTGGATTGCAGAACCCCGGGACCCACAAGGTGGTAAACGAGATTTTGCCTTCCCTGGATTTCAGTGAAACCCGTTTCATTGCCAATGTCTGTGGTTCGGTCATCGAAGACTACGTGGAGGTTGCCCGGCTGTTCGATGATTCCCCCATAGATGCTATTGAAATCAATATTTCCTGCCCGAACGTAAAGGAAGGCGGCGTCGCCTTCGGCAATGTACCGGATATGGCGGCGCGGGTGGTTGAGGCCTGTCGCAAGGTAACCAGCAAACCCCTGATCACCAAGCTCTCGCCTAATCAAACAGACATCGCGGAAGGCGCCCGACGCTGCATAGAGGCCGGCAGTGACGCCTTGTCGGTAATTAACACCGTAATGGGCATGGCGATTGACGCCGAAAGCCGCAAACCGGTGCTGGGAAATGTCCAGGGCGGCTTGTCCGGACCGGCGATCAAGCCCATCGCGTTGCTGAAAGTTCACCAGGTTCGCCAGGTGGCGGCCCCCTATGGAATTCCGATCATTGGCCAGGGCGGCATCATGACCGCCGAGGACGCGCTGGAATTTATCATTGCCGGCGCCGATACGGTGGGCGTGGGTACTGCCTTGTTCTACGACCCCTTGCTGTGCAACAAGATCAACCAGGGAATCAGCGACTATCTGACCCGGCACAATATCGAAAAAGTTGCTGACCTGGTGGGCACGCTGGACCTGGGCAAAGATGCAGAACTGGGCGCCTGCTATACCTGCTAGGCGTCGGTTTCCTCGTCCAATCCCAAGTCACGGATTTTTCTGCTCAGGGTGTTGCGTCCCCAGCCCAACAGCCGTGCTGCCTCCTGGCGCTTGCCTTCCGCTGCCGCCAGGGCTTGCTCAATCATCACGGTCTCAAAAGCAGGACCGGCCCTGGCCAGCAAATCCGTCTCTCCACGGGCAAGGGCCTGTTTCACCCAGTGGGCCAGGCCATCTGTCCAGTCAGTCCCGGTTCCCACCTCGGCGGAACCGCCCAGCTCTTCAGGCAAATCCTCCAGGCGAATATCCCGCCCCGGAGCGGTAACCGTCAGGCGACGACAGGTATTTACCAGCTGCCGGACATTTCCGGGCCAGTCGAAACTCACCAGCCGATCAAGCACTTCCGAGGTCAATACCTTGGTTGGCACTTCCAGCTCACCGGCTACCACGGCGAGGTAGTGTTCCAATAGTGTCCGAATGTCTTCCCGACGCTCACGCAAGGGCGGGATTTCAATACGCATCACATTCAGTCGGTGATACAAGTCCTCGCGAAACGCGCCCTGGGCGACATTTTTTGCCAGGTCCTGGTTGGTGGCGGCAATTACCCGCGTATCCACCTTGATCGGCCTTTGCCCGCCGACCCTGAAGAACTCGCCCTCTGCCAGGACCCGTAACAGGCGTGTCTGCAACCCCGGCGCCATATCACCGATCTCATCCAGGAAGAGTGTCCCGCCGCTGGCCTGCTCGAAACGGCCGATGCGCTGCCGATCCGCTCCGGTAAAGGCGCCTCGTTCATGGCCAAATAATTCAGACTCCAGCAGGTCCGCCGGGATGGCCGAAGTATTGAGCGCCACGAAAGCCTGGGCGGAACGCGGGCTGTGCTCGTGCAGTGCCTGGGCAACCAGTTCCTTGCCGGTGCCGGACTCTCCGGTAATCAGGACCGTCATGCTGGACCCCGATAAGCGACCTATGGCGCGGAACACGCCCTGCATCGCAGGGGCCTGCCCCACGATAGAAGACAGCGCCGCCCGGGGCTGCGCCCGGGGCGCGCTCGCCTCAGACTGGGCCAGACCGCGACGAACCAGTTCCACCGCCTGGTCAATGTCAAAGGGCTTGGGCAAGTATTCAAACGCCCCGCCCTGGTAAGCGCTCACGGCGCTATCCAGGTCGGAATGTGCGGTGATAACGATCACCGGAACCCGGGGCAGTTTTTCTTGCACTGCCGCCAACAAGGCTAGCCCGTCAGCACCCGGCATGGAAATATCGGTTACCAGCAAGGACGGCTTCTGACCCTGGTCCAGGGCCTCCAACACCGATTCAGCATCCTCGAAACATCGGTTGCCGATACCCGCCCTCTCCAGGGCCTTTTGCAGGACCCAGCGTATCGCGGTGTCGTCATCCGCCACCCAGACTGTGGGCTTGGTGTCATTCATCAGAGCTATCCATTGCAGTAGACATCGGCAGTAGCACCTGGAATACAGTGTGCCCCGGGCGGCTGGAGAATTCTATGAGTCCATCGTGCCGATTCACCAGTTCCTGGGAAATTGACAGCCCGAGGCCCGTGCCCTTGCTCCGTGAAGTAACTAATGGGTAAAACAACGTCTCGGCCACCGAGGGATCGACTCCCGGGCCATTGTCCTGAAATTCAATGCTCGCCACCATCCGATACCGCTGGTGGCCCAGGGTGAAATTACTCAGGACCCGGGTGCGCAGAACCAGCTCACCCTCCTCGCCCAGTGCCTGCACCCCATTGCGCGCCAGGTTCAAAAACACCTGGGTCATCAAATCACGATCCATCTCCAATGGTGGCAAAGACAGGTCGAAATCCGGAACAAGATTGACTCCGGTCGGGACATCAGCGGCCACTAATTGGAATACGTGATCCAGCACTTCGTGCAGGTTGCAGGGGCGCCTGTCCAGGGGGCGGGTAGGCCCCAGCATGCGGTCTATGAGATCGGCCAGGCGATCCACTTCCCGAACCATGACCGTGGTGTATTCGGCCAGGTCCGACTCAAGCAACTCACCCTGCAATAATTGGGCGGCGCCCTTGAGGCCGCCCAACGGATTCTTAATCTCATGGGCCAGTTGGCGAATGATCTTGCGGGAGATGCCATGTTGCTGCATCAAGTCAGCTTCCTTGCTGATTCGTCTCAGACGGGTGGTGTCCTGAAATTCCAGCATCACCCCATTGGGCTGTTCCTGGGTTTGAAAAATCGACGCCGAGCAATCCACGCCCAGAGGCAGTGTCGGCATTTCTCGCGGGACAAGCTCCAGGTCGCGCCCTGCCACGGCAGTCTGCGTTTCCAAAACCCGGCCGGCGAGGGTCTCCAGATCTGTGCTATTGAGAAAAAGACGGGATAGCGGATGTCCACCGGCCTGCCTGGCGCTCAGTCCAAACAATTCCTCGGCAGCGGGATTCATGAATTGAACGCGCAGCCCGGCGTCCAACGCGAGCACCGCTGTTGTCAGGTGCTCAAGAACTTGACGGGAATAATTCTGTGTTGAGTCCGTCACTACGACCGTGGTTGCTTCCTGGGCTGGGCAATATTCTGTCGAATGTGGAACGTCCGAACACCGGATTGCTGCACGGTATTGCCGTCGGCATCCACCACCGTGAGCTGGGCGGTATGGGTTCCGCGAAAGACGCCGTCAATCTGGAAGCTGCGGCTGCGGACAGGTTTGTCGGTGACGTCCTTGCCATCGATTTGTAACCGCAGAAAATGATCAGGCCTCAGGGCCGGGACAATCGCCACTTGCATGCTCATGCGGGTCTCGATGTTGAACAGCACTTCTTCCTCGTAGGGAGAAACAATTTCTACGCTGTCGTATCGAAAATCCCCTGTGTCCGAGGCAGGCGTTTTTCGGGCCACGGACGGCGGTGCACTGCTGTAGCCCTGGGCACTACCGAGTTCCACTTCCGTGGCACCCTCGTGAGGCATATCCGAGTAGTGCACAACGCCCTGCTCATCCACCCAACGATAAGTGGTTGCGGATACCCCGAAGGACATAGCCAAAAGAATGAGAGTCAATACAATTTTCATGCTCCAGAGCATACTCCCTGTACACAAATTTACAAAAAAAAACGGCGAAACCCGAGGGTTCCGCCGCTTATTTTGCCAATCAGCTCACACTTTAGAGACTGTAGTACATCTGGAATTCAACCGGATGGGTGGTCATACGCAGGCGTGTGACTTCTTCCGTCTTCAATTCAATGTAGCTATCAATCAGGTCATCGGTAAACACACCGCCGCCTTTGAGGAACTCGCGATCCTGGTCCAGGCACTCAAGCGCCTGCTCCAGCGAGTACGCCACTTCCGGAATATCCTTCGATTCCTCGGGAGGCAGGTCATACAGGTTTTTGTCCAGCGGATCACCGGGGTGGATCTTGTTCTGAATGCCATCCAGGCCGGCCATCATCATAGCGGAGAACGCCAGGTAAGGATTCGCCATGGAGTCAGGGAACCGCACTTCTATGCGACGGCCCTTGGGGTTGGCGATATAGGGCACACGGATTGACGCAGAACGGTTGCGAGCCGAGTAGGCCAGCTTCACCGGCGCTTCAAATCCCGGTACCAGGCGCTTGTAGCTGTTGGTGCTGGGGTTGGTGAATGCATTCAGCGCCTTGGCATGCTTGATAATGCCTCCGATGAAATACAGGGCCGCATCAGACAAACCACCGTATCCGTCACCGCTGAACAGGTTCTCACCATCCTTGGCCAGGGACATATGCACGTGCATTCCACTACCGTTGTCACCCACTACGGGCTTGGGCATGAAGGTCGCGGTTTTACCGAAACCATGGGCCACGTTGTGCACCACGTATTTCAGGACCTGCACTTCATCACTCTTGCGTACCAGGGAGCCGAATTTCACGCCGATCTCGCACTGGCCGGCGGTTGCCACCTCGTGGTGATGCACTTCGGTCTCGATACCCATGTCATGCAGCGCCAGGCACATGGTGGAACGAATGTCATGAAGCGAATCAACAGGGGGAACGGGGAAATAGCCGCCCTTCACGCCGGGGCGGTGCCCGAAGTTGCCGTCCTGGTAGACCTTCTTGGAGTTCCAGCCGGCTTCGCTGGAGTCGATCTCGTAGAAAGCGCCGCTCATTTCAACGCCCCAACGAATATCGTCAAACACGAAGAATTCGTTTTCAGGACCAAAATAGGCGGTGTCGGCAATACCGGTAGATTTCAGGTAAGCCTCGGCGCGGCGGGCCAGGGAGCGCGGGTCGCGCACATAGCCCTGCATGGTGGCGGGTTCGATAACGTCGCAACGCAGGTTGATGGTGGCATCTTCAGAAAACGGATCCACTACAGCGGAATCGGGATCCGGAAGCAGGATCATGTCTGACTCCTGGATACCCTTCCAGCCGGCGATGGACGAACCGTCGAACATCTTGCCGTCCTCAAATGTGTCCTCGTCCAACTGGCTGACCGGCACGGTGACATGCTGCTCCTTGCCCTTGGTATCGGTGAACCGTAGGTCGACAAAC
>JBFFTZ010000183.1:0-5610 GCA_041571575.1 Gammaproteobacteria bacterium
ACCAGCATTTCTTCCAGGTACTTACCAAACTTGGCGCCAAAAAAGGACGAGACCACATTGCCATAGGAGTTGGTGATCACTGACATCATGATCAGTCCCGGGGCGATGTATTGCATGTATTCAAAGCCATCCATCAGGCCGATACGCCGGCCGATGAGGTTGCCAAAAATAATTAAATACAGGGTCATCGTAATGGCTGGCGGCAACAAGGTCTGCATCCAGATTCGCAGTATCCGGGACAATTCCTTCAGTACGATGGTCTGAAAACCAATCCAGTTTTCCCTGTACCTCATGACTTGCCCTCCGCCGCGGCCTGCTGCCTTCCGGCGCGATTCTCCACCAGGCCCATGAACAACTCCTCAAGGCGGTTGCTCTTGTTACGCATACTCTGCACGACGATATCCCGACTACTGAGCTGGGCAAACAGCGAACTGATTCCCCGCTGTCCGGTGATTTCCACTTCCAGGACTTCCTCGTCCACCAGGTGGCAAAGATAGCCATCAAGCTCCGGGGCCACGGCTATCGGCGAGCGCAGGTTCAACAACACAACTTCCTTGTGCAGCTTGCGCAGCAAACGATCCATGCGGTTGTGTTCGATAATCTGGCCCTGGTCGATAATCGCAATGTTGCGACACAGATTCTCGGCCTCTTCCAGGTAGTGGGTAGTCAAGATAATAGTGGTTCCGGCTTCATTGATGCCCCGCACGAAGTCCCACATGGAGCGACGTATCTCGATGTCCACACCGGCGGTGGGCTCATCCAGGATCAGCAGCCTTGGTTCATGAACCAGTGCCCGGGCGATCATCAGGCGGCGTTTCATACCGCCGGATAGACTGCGGGATATCTGGTCGCGCTTTTCCCAAAGCTCAAGTTGTCGGAGATATTTCTCGGCGCGACGGCAGGCCTCCGCCCTGGGAATTCCGTAATACCCGGCCTGGTTAACAACGATATTGAAGACTTTTTCGAACTGGTTGAAATTGATTTCCTGGGGGACGACTCCGATCATGGATTTGGCGACTTCCAGTTCCAGGTCTATGTCATGACCGAAGATTTCCACCCGCCCGGCAGTCTTGTTTACCAGGGAGGTAATGATGCCGATGGCCGTGGTCTTTCCCGCCCCATTGGGACCGAGAAGCGCAAAGAAATCTCCCTCCTCCACCTCGAGATTGATGCCATCCAGGGCTCGCACGCCATTGGCGTAGACTTTTTCCAGTCCGGTCAGTGAGAGGGCTTTCATCGATCCTCGCGAAAATGATCATCAAAGCAGGTAAGTGTAGCAGTGGGCGCTCATTCAGATAACCGCCGATCGGTGCTGGCGAACAAATCATTTCCCGGATCGTTGGCTAACAAACTGGGCACTCCAGGCCCTGGCAACCTCCCAGCCCTTGTCCCCCGGGTCGCGGACACTGCACAGCAGGTCTGGCCAGAACCTGGGATGGGCCCACATCCTCAACGTTACCGCCGGCTTACACGCCAATGTGGCTCTCACCACATCGGCCAGGCTAAGTGAACCGAGCTCAAGTACTCGCTCCCTTGACCAACCCAATATCAACGCCGCAGCCATCGGACTGGTCTGGCTAAGGTGCCAGGCGTAACTGGACGCAACCAGGCCAAACTCACGGACCATCAGGTCATCTGCGCTGTCGTCCGGGAACCTTGCCTGTTCGGCAACCCCCATGAGCTGAGCCGGGCGGGTATCGAGTTTTAAAGAGAACAGCGCGGCACGGGCGGTGCACAACAATTCAGCCTGGTCTGGATCCAGTCCGGTGATCATTTCCGACAGGCCGCTTCGACAATCCAGCCGGCTGGCCATTCCCGAGCCCTGGCAATGGTGAATCAACGCCAGAAATGCCGCATTCAAGCGGCGCAGCTCTCCGAAAGCCCGCCGGTCCAAAACCTCCCTTTCCATGCCCCACCCCCTTCCATTTCAACAGGAATAGAACATTAAACACTGTTTTTGCTTGATGCAAAAGACATTATTGGGCTTTTTAACCCAAATATAGTATTTTTACTTCATATAATTCAAATAGAGTAAAAGCTCGACTATCACATCACACACTACTCCAGGAGAAGCCAGTATGAGGCCTACACTAACCCGCTACACTCGCGAGCAGTCTCGCAAGGACCTGGCCATCAGAATGATCGGTCACGAGGTCAGGACCTACTTGATCCGCCGCTGCACCGGCCTGAGCGAAGATCGGATACGCAAGCTCTACAACGTCTATTTCCGCCAGGACGGCTGCCTGGTAACCCGGCATCGTGGCAAGACGCCCAGGCAACCCGAGTATTTTACCCGCAATCTCACGGCGCAACTGGAGGCAACGACATTTATCCGGGTCTGCCTGGCCGCCGGCATCATCAGGTTCAGCGAGCAAGGCAGGACCACCCCGGCACTGCCCGCATCCGGCGCAGAGTACGGACAAAAGTTCTGCGACGCCTACGAGGCGTACATGGTCCTGCACAACCCCCCCGGGCTGAGCTTTGAGCGCGCCTGGAACCTGATCGATGCGCTTTGCAGAGGACACGTGGTCGGTATGACAAATTGCCGCCGGTGCGAAGTGTCATTCTTGCGGGACACGCTGGACGCCAATGACGTTGTCTGCCCGGCTTGCTGCCTCGGCCCCCTGCAATGAACATTTCGATTCCAGACAGCCATGGCAGACCCGGAGCCGAAAAGGTACTCTCAATGTAATCCGGCACATCTCATGGAGGAGCCAGAACATGGACTGGTGTACCGCCGACTTATGCGACAGTTTCAGCGAAGAACTACAAATAGCCCAGCCGCTATTCCGGGCCTATGGCGGGGCCGCCCGCTTTCACGGGCTGGCAGCCACCGTAAAGGTTTTCGAAGACAATTCCCTGGTGCGCGAGGCATTTGAGAGCGACGGACTGGGAAGAATCCTGGTGGTGGACGGAGCCGGTTCGCTGCGCTGCGCGCTGGTGGGAGACATGCTGGCAAAGCTGGCTATCGACAACGGCTGGGCCGGGGCTATCGTGAACGCCCCGATACGCGACAGCAGAGTCATTGGCGAGATGCCAATTGGCATCCGCGCCCTGGGAACCTGTCCCCTGAAGAGCGTAAAACTAGGCGCCGGGGAGAAAGAGTTGCCAGTGCAATTCGCCGGCGTATCCATCAGACCGGGAGACTGGGTGTACGCGGATGAAGACGGAATAGTCATCGCTACTCGCGAGTTACCGCTTTGACTGACGCATTGAAAACTCCCGCAATTCCTGCAGCCAACTCCTTTGCAGCAGCCCCGGTGGACCGGGCCGCCCACCTGCGCAAGGATGCTGCATGGCTGTCCCAGGCCATGCAGCAAGAGGATTCCCGGTTCCTGCCCCTGTCAGACGGCCGCAGCCTGGTGAACAACCAGGGCACGCCACGGCCTTGTATGCTGGACAGCGCCCGGGTCCGGGACATCGGAGTGACTGGCGATCGCCTGACCTTCCTGGGCCTGTGGGAAGACCGCGCCACCTTCGCATTCGAAGCGCTGGACAGCGAGATGGATGCCCTCGCCGAACACGGCGAGTTCATGGATCTTTACAGTCTGGCCTACTCACTGGACGCCAACACCTCGGCAGTGCTGGGCTATGCCAGGGCGGTATTGCTCTGGCAGCAACGCCACCCCCATTGCAGCCGCTGCGGCGAGTCGGTGAATTTCGAGCTCGGCGGTCATGTACTGGCTTGTTCCAACCCGGACTGCGGCAAACACCAGTTTCCCCGCCTGGACCCTGCGATCATCGTGCTGGTGGAAGACGGAGAACGCTGCCTGCTGGGAAGACAAGCCACCTGGCCCGCCCTGCGCTATTCCACGATTGCCGGCTTTGTTGAACCAGGGGAAAGCCTGGAGGATGCAGTAATCAGGGAGGTGTATGAGGAAACCGGCGTACGCGTGCATTCACCACGCTATCATTCTTCCCAACCATGGCCCTTTCCCTCATCCCTGATGCTGGGCTTTACCGCCACCGCCAACTCCACCGAAATCCGGCTCATTGACGAAGAACTGGAGGATGCGCGGTGGTTCAGCCGAGAGGAACTGGCCTCGGAAATCATCAAGCTTCCCCCCTCTCTGTCGATTTCCTACCGGCTGATCCAGGCCTGGCACGATGCCGGTTCCGACACGCCCCTGGCCGAAATACGCGCCTGGTAGTTAGACGCCGGTCGATTCCAGCATCTTGCGGTATGCTTGAACTCCTTCCAACACTGCGAACCCACTCTTTGTCATGTGCCTGATTACCTTTGCCTGGCGCACCTTGCCGGAATCACCCCTGGTATTCCTTGGCAATCGCGATGAATTCCACCGGCGGCCCTCGGCCCCGGCCCACTGGTGGGACAATCCCGCAGGCATCCTGGCAGGCAGGGATCTACAGGCCGATGGAACCTGGCTTGGAGTAAACCGCCAGGGGCGTTTCGCCGTGGTGACAAATTTCAGAGAAGGTGGCAGTGAGCCGGCAAAGCGCTCACGGGGCGAACTGGTAACCCGGTTCCTGGAAGGCATGGACAGCGACGCCCACTGGAACAGCCTGCACGAACAGGCCGATGACTACGCCGGCTTCAACCTGATTTTTTACGACGGTGAAAGCCTGGGGTATTTCAGTAACCGGGGTATGCACAGGCGATCCCTGGAACCCGGCCTGTACGCCCTGAGCAATCATTTTCTGGATACGCCGTGGCCCAAGGTCACGCGCCTGAAAAAAGCCCTGACCGAGCAACTGCAAGTACGCTGGAGCGAGGAGGCCATGCTGGATCTCATGCGCGACCGGCAGCCGGCCCCCGACGAAGACCTGCCGGACACCGGCATAGGCAAGCAATGGGAACGAATGCTGTCGCCTGCGTTCATAGTGAGTGAAGAATATGGCACCCGGTGCACCAGCCTGGTTCGCCAGGATCAGCACGGAGAATTCAGTTTCACTGAAAGAAGCTTCGACCGCGACGGTCTGCCCACCACCACCCGACAGTTCACGTTTTCCCCCGACCAGGACACCTGACAAAAATGACGACCACCCCCCGCAGCTCCCTCCCTTACGGCAGTTGGCAGTCCCGGATCAGCGCCGAGCTGATCACCGGCGAGAGCATCCGTCTGTCCTCGCCTGCGGCTGACCAGGGAACCCTTTACTGGATAGAGGGGCGGCCGGAGGAAAACGGTCGCTCTGTGCTGGTTTGCCGATCCCCTGACGGCACGACGCGAGAGCTTAGCCCGGAACCGTTCAATGTCAGGAGCCGGGTACATGAATATGGCGGCGCCCCCTTCGTCGCCGCCTCCAGAAGATGCTGGTTCATTAATTTCAAGGATCAGCATATCTATGAAACCAGCCCAGACGGGCCGAGAGACCTGGCTGGCTATCCCGATCACCGCTTCGCAGATTTTGAACTGGATGCGCAAAGGGGGCGGCTGCTCGCGGTTTGCGAGGAACACCGGGCGGAAGATGAACCCCGCAATTCACTGGTAGCGATAGACCTGGATTCAGGCGGGTTGAAATCCCTGGCCAGCGGCCAAGACTTTTACAGCAACCCGCGCCTCAGTCCTGACGGGAGGCGCCTGGCCTGGTTGTGCTGGAACCACCCCAACATGCCCTGGGACAGGAGCGAATTGTGGGTGGGTGAATTTA
>JBFFTZ010000184.1:0-5573 GCA_041571575.1 Gammaproteobacteria bacterium
GGAACTTGTAAACCAGTTGCGCCAAAAAGGAGTGCGCACCCTGGTGATCACCGCAGAACTGGCCGCCAGGTATCCCGAACTGATTCCAACCGTACTTCGCAGGACCATGAGTTCAGTGGTGATCTGTCACTGATCCAGTCAGGGAGAAGTAGAACTGATTGGTTCGCGCAACGGATACACGGGACGTTCACCCGGTGCACGGTAGTAGCCCATCATTTCCGGAGCCAGCGCATTCAGGCGTTTCATCCTGTTGTCCGGATCGGGATGGGTGCTCATGAACTCCGGTGAGCGTGATCCGCCGACCTTCGCCATCTTCTCCCACAGGCTTACCGATGCGTAGGGGTCGTAACCCGCCCGGGCAGCCAACTCTATGCCTATCCTGTCAGCCTCGATCTCGGCAGCTCTGCTGTTAGGCAGCTGGATTGCCAGGGTGGCGGCAACCGCGGCGGCACTCATTGCCACTGCCGGTCGATCCGAGGCTGCGCCGGCAACCATGATGCCCATCTGGGTCGCCATGGCGACACTCATTTTTTCCGCCGTATGGTTAGCCAGCGCATGGGCGATTTCATGGCCCATGACCTGGGCCAGTTCATCATCGCTGGGGTCAATCTTGGACAGCAATCCGGTATAGATCGCCATCCGTCCTCCTGCCATGCACCATGCGTTCACCGCCTCCGGGTCATCAATTATCCCGACGCTCCATTCCCACTTGGCGCTGTCGGGACGCATGGAAACCGCCTGGGCGACCAGCCTCCCGGTGATGCGTTCAACCCGGGCATTCATCCTGGGATCGGAATTAAGCTTCCCCTCTTTCTTCAAGGGAGCCATGGTCTGCAAATACGCTTCCCGGGAAGCACTGATCGCCTGCTGCTCCGAGACCAGCATCAGCTGTCTTCTGCCGGTAGGACTGGTAGCACAGGCACTGACCAGGGTTAGTAACAGCACCATTAAAAACGTCAATGTCTTGCGCATGGATTTCTCAATTCTGTCTATGTGATTCGAATCATCACCGGGCCGACGCCGGGCCCACCAGTTCAGCTGCTTACGGAGCCGTGTTCTTGCTGCGGGTCTCTTGAGGGAACCGGATAAAAAAGCATAGCAGATATTTAGTTTGCCGAAGGATCAATACGGGTATCATTCGATTTTGCCAGCGGCTCTGCCTGTGCTCAATATCGCCCTCTACATCGCCTGCGTCCTGATCTGGGGAACCACCTGGTACGCCATCACGATGCAACTTGGTGTCGTGGCGCCCGAGGTATCCCTGACATATCGCTTTGGCGGGGCAACACTGATTCTTCTGATCTATGCCCTGAGTACACGACGGTCCCTGAAGATTTCTCTGGCCGATCACGGGTTTGCGGTGCTGCTGGGCATTTGCATGTTCAGCCTGAACTACGCCCTCACCTACTATGGCGCCCAGCACATCAGTTCAGGACTGGTGGCCGTGCTATTCACCGTCCTCACATTTATGAACCTGGCCAACGAACGGCTTTGCTTCGGACTGCGAGCGGACTGGCGCATCCTCAGCGCTGCATTTATCGGCCTGGCCGGTGTCGGACTGATATTCATGCCGGAACTGGCCTCCTTCGCCAGCGGGTCCAGCAGGCTGACAGGTATGGCCCTGGTAATCGCGGGCACCTACCTGGCTTCCCTGGGCAACATGATCGCCATTCGCAACACTCGCCGCGGAATCCGCCCCACCATCATGAGCGTTTACGGCATGGCCTACGGCACTTTTTTCCTTGGCCTCAGCGCACTTGTCCAGGGCAAGCCTTTCATCATTGAGCACACCACACGGTATCTGGGCTCCCTGTTATACCTGTCGGTAATGGGCACGGCGGTGGCTTTTGTCTGTTACCTGGAATTGATACGCCGAATTGGATCCGGCCGGGCGGCATACACATCGGTGATCATTCCGCTGGTGGCCCTGACGGTGTCGACGTTTTTTGAGGATTACCACTTCACCCCGATTTCCACCGCCGGCGTGGCCCTGGTCCTGATCGGTAATGCACTGGCGCTGACAGGCAGGATTAAGGCACACTAATCCTGTCGGCCACATCTTTCAGCGATCTCTGCATCAGCAGGAACTCAGCATGACAGCCATCACCCAGACCTTTCTCAGCCATGGCATCCGTTGCACTGGCGACATGTACATTCCCGAAGGCAAAGGGCCCCACGCCTGCGTGGTAATGGCCCATGGTTTCGCCGCCCGGCGGGACTTCGCACTGGAGCCTTTTGCCCGCGCGCTGGTGTCGGCCGGCATGGCAGTCTTCGTGTTCGACTATCGCGGCTTTGGTGACAGCGACGGACTGCCGCGGCAATGGGTAAGCCCCAGGCGGCACATCCAGGACTACCATGCCGCCCTGGCCCATGTGCGCTCAATGGCCGAGATAGACAAGCAACGACTGGGACTGTGGGGAACATCCTTCAGTGGTGGGCACGTATTGGTGGTCGCTGCCCAGGATCAGCGAATAAAGGCCGTCTCGTCCATGGTTCCGTTTGTCAACGGCCCCGCCAGCCTGCGTCGCATTCCAATTGTCGAACTGCTCAAAATGACCTGGGCGGGAATCCGGGATTGGCTACAAATTGCCTCAGGCGGGCCGACTTACCAGCTACCGGTTATTGGCAAGCCCGACGAACTGGCCATGATGAACACCCCGGACAGCTACCTGGGATACCTGGACATGATCCCCGAGGGCAGCGACTGGCGTAACGAGACTCCTGCACGCATCGCCCTGAGCGCCGGCTTTTACATGCCATCCAGATTTGCCTCACAGGTAAACTGCCCAACCCTGGTGGTTGCCGGAAAACAGGACAGCCTGGTTCCGCTGGAGAGCATTCGCAAGACCGCCGGCAACATCCCGCAATGCGATCTTGAAATACTGGATTGCCGCCACTTTGAGCCTTACCAGGGTGAATTACTGGAGAAAGTGTCCCGGATGCAGGCTCACTTCATGGCGGAGCATCTCCTCGCCTGAGTCTCCGTCAACACCCCTTGGCGTGCTCCCGGTAAAAGTTCCGGCAACGCGCCTCCAGGCCTCGCACCACCCGTTTGCCCTTCAATGGACCTCGGGTCTCGGTCACCACCGTGTGCTGTCCCTCGCTGTTATCCCGATCGTAGAAATACACCACTACCCAATCCTGGGTGCGCCCGAGTTCATGGGCCCTGGCAGTGTTGGAAAACATGACAGTAAAGTGCCAGTCTCCCCGCTCGGTATGCAGCACAGGCAACCAATCCCTGTGAGACGGATTGAAGCGCTTGGGAGAAATCTTCGGCAAGTCGTCAGAGGCAACCCTGCGGCGGTACTCTTCGTCCACATCCAGGATTTCCTCGATCGACGGGGCCATCCGGTCGGCAACAGGTCGCGACCTGAGGCGGCGTAGCATTTCATCCAGACTGGCCCGCATTGCCCTGGCTTTTCGGGGGCCTATCCCTTCCACACGCTCCAGGCGGCCATCGTGTGCGGCAATCTCCAGTTCCTCCAGGGTATCCACTCCCAGGACCTCGTGAATCTGGCGAGCCAGCACGGTACCCACACCCGGCACTGTCTGAAACAATTCTTCCGGATCAAGTTCACCGCGCAACCTGTCCATGCGAACAAGTCGTCCATGGCGAGCCAATTCCTGCAGGCTTCCGGCTATGCCTCGTCCAATGAATGGCAACTCGGCCAGGCCGACAACTCCTTCCCGTGCCAGCAGGTCTCGAATGTCCTGCTCGCAGGACTCCACCGTTTCTGCAGCACGCTGGTAGGCTCGAACCCTGAACGGATTCGCATTTTGCTGCGCCAGTAAATCCGCCATCTCGCGCAGCTTTTCCGCTGCGTCGGCATTAAAATCCTTTTGTCGCCGTGCGGTACCTTGAGCCATGTAACCGTGCCTCCATGCCCTTCGAGGATGTTGCACCCCCGAAAGAGCCTCCCCCGGTGGGGAAGCCTGTCTCGCTTCGTCCTGTGTGGGCCAAGCCAAATCATTGTCATCCTTGCACGACGAGGCTGACAATTCGGCATTCTACCTAGTTGAACCTGGCCCCGACCCTAGGGCACTGGCGACCGGCCTTCAGCGCCATGCTCACCCAGGTTTCCATATCGGTGATAGTTATCGCTGATGCTTTGCTCCTTGAGATACCAAAGCAGCTCAACCCGGCCGCAGGCCAGCCACGGTGACCGGGCCACGAAAACGTAGGCCCGGCAAGCTGCCTCCAGCAAACCATTGCCAGGGCTCTGACCCAATACTCGCAGTCGGTCTATGGCTCCGCTTGCGATTAGGCCCAGCAGTTCATCATCGTCATGCCTGGCGATGCTGGCCTTGCCGCCAAACAGGGCGACACACTGCTCCAGCAATCCTCCAGAGTTGATTTCGCTCTCAGGCGCCAGGCTGATCAATACACGATTCCCGGTCAGACATCCGGCAGCCAGCGCGGCAATCGCCTGGTACTCGACGGCGCCTGAACCCAGTCGCAACGCCAGCTTCCCAACCGGCAGGTAACGGCGGATATTATGCTGGCCCAGGAGTTTGAAATGATCGTGCTCGCGGCTGAATTCCTGTTGCCAGGCTTCCTGGTAACTAGCCAGGGCGTTCATCAGACTCGTCCCGGACTCGCTGTTCTCTATGCCCTTGCCCGCCAGGAATTTTGCCAGCGGAGCCAGCATCGGATCACTGACCGACGTGCCCAAGCGTTGGGGCTTGCCATCAGCCAGATCCATCAACTGGGCCACATAACTGGGCCCACCTGCCTTGATGCCGGGACCGAAGGCTGACTTGCCCATGCCACCGAAGGGCTGACGAAGCACTATCGCACCGGTGGTCACCCTGTTGATATACAGGTTTCCAGCCTTGACTCGGTCGCGCCAGTAAACCTGCTCCCGGATGTCCAGACTTTCCAGACCGGAAGTCAGCCCGTAGCCCGTCTGGTTAACCAGCTCAATGGCATGGTCCAGGTTCTCGGCGCGCATCACCGAGAGTACAGGGCCAAAAAACTCCGTCATGTGACTGAACCCGCCTGGCTGCACGTCCCACTTGACCCCGGGTGAATACAGCCCCGGATTGCCGTCCACGACACTCGGCGCCACTGCCCAGCTCTCGCCCGGTTCCAGCACGTTCAGGCCCCGTTTGAGGGGATCAGATGGCGGACGAATCAGCGGGCCTATCCGGGTGCTCAGATTCCAGGCAGAGCCAACTTCCATACTCTCCACAGCATCGCAGAGCGTCGCCTTGAACTCGGGGTCATCGTAGACCTCTTTCTCAAGGACCAGCAAACTGGTTGCAGAGCATTTCTGTCCGCTATGGCCAAACGCCGATTGCAGAACGTTTTTGATTGCCTGGTCCCTGTCCGCAAGCGCTGTAACGATCGTGGCGTCCTTACCACCGGTCTCCGCCAGCAGATTCATATCCGGGCGAGACTCCAGCATGGTCAGTGCAGTATCGGTTCCGCCGGTTAGAATCACCGCCGAAACACGGGGGTCGGCGACCAACCTGGCGCCCACTCCTGAACCCTGGCAGGGCAGGAATTGCAGGACCTGTTTGGATACCCCGGCCCGCCAGAAACACTTGCACAATTCATAGGCCACCAGGAC
>JBFFTZ010000185.1:0-5535 GCA_041571575.1 Gammaproteobacteria bacterium
GCGCCGGAAGCCACGCCAAATGCCAGTGCCAGGGGAAGGGCGACGACGCCCGCAGTCAAGCCTCCAAACAGGTTTCCCCGCAGGTTGTCCAGGGACAGGTGGCTGAACATATAGCGAATTCCAGTGTTGGCGCTTGCGGCGTCGCCCTACGCATCCCGGCGGCAAAAGATGCGCAGCCGGGGATAATCCGAAAAGAACGTGTTATTCCTGACGCAACTCGCGGCCCATCAATGCCTCAACAGCCGCTTGTGGGGCCTTATTCTCATACAGGATCAGATATATCTGTTCGCAAATCGGCATGTCAACGTTCAGCTTGCGCGATACGCTCCATACTGCCTTGGCGGCGAGCACGCCTTCCACGACCTGGCCGATTTCTTTCTGGGCTTCCTCTATACCTTTTCCCGATGCCAGGGCAAGGCCCATGCGCCGGTTGCGCGACAGGTTGTCGGTGCAGGTAAGCACCAGGTCACCCATTCCGGCCAGCCCCATGAAGGTATCCTTGTTAGCGCCCAGGGCGATACCCAGGCGAGTCATCTCCACCAGGCCGCGATTGATCATGGCGATACGGGTATTCGCGCCATAGCCCAGGCCGTCACAGATGCCGGCGCCGATCGCCAGGACATTCTTGACCGCACCACCGACTTCC
This sequence comes from Gammaproteobacteria bacterium, assembly GCA_041571575.1. Lineage (GTDB taxonomy): Bacteria > Pseudomonadota > Gammaproteobacteria > Steroidobacterales > BM003 > CAKZML01. The sequence continues at coordinate 647 of JBFFTZ010000185.1, forward strand.
ACCCCCACCAGGTCGTCAGTGGTGTACGCGCGGAAATTCTCGCTGGAAATATCTTCGGCCAGTTCCCTGGCGAATTCCGGATCAGTGGCGGCAACGGTCAGCGCCGTGGGCAGGCCAGCGCCGACTTCCTTTGCGAAGGTCGGCCCGGAAAGGACCGCCAGGGGACGGCTGGATCCGAAGATCTCACCGGCCACCTGGTGGGGCAGCTTGCCGGTATCCAACTCAAAGCCCTTGGTCGCCCAGGCCAGCCGCGCGTCGGATCTCAGGTGAGGCTTGATGGCCTCGAGTATTTCCCGAAACGCATGGCTGGGCACGCTGACCAGCACATCACGCGCACGAGACAGCCCGGCGACCAGGTCCGGTTCCACTTCCAGGGATTCAGGGAACATTGCCCCTGGCAGGTAGTGTCGGTTCTCCCGGTGCTGTTCCAGCAATTCGGGATGGTCCGCGGCACGTCCCCAGAGCAGGGTATGCCTGCCGGTGCGGCCGAACTGGATCGCCAGCGCCGTTCCCCAGGAACCGGCGCCGATGACCAGGATGGACGATTTTGGCTGACTGTTAATCAGGCATTTCCTTCGGTAGGGGCGGCGGCCGCTTCGGATTCCCTGGCTTGCTGGTACAGGCGATCAAAGTTCACGGGCTGCAGCAGCAACTGGGGAAAACCACCCTTGGAAACCATGTCGGAAACCGCTTCACGAGCATAGGGGTATAGCAGGGACGGGCAGTAACTGGCAAGAATCTGTTTCAGGTCCTCGCCTTCAATGCCGCTGATCAGGAACACGCCTGCCTGCTGAATTTCCACCAGGTAGAGGGTCTTGTCGTCCTGTTTCACCTCGACCTCGACCTTCAGCACGACTTCCCGGGCGTTCTCGCCGATTGCTGAGTTGGTACTGGAAAGATTCAGGTTCATCTGGGGCTTCCACTCGGCCATGCCCTGGAAAGACTCGACGGGGTTGGGTGACTCGAACGAGCAATCTTTAAGGTAGAAGCGCTGTAGTGACAGCTGGGGCCCGCTGGCCTCGGTGGCGCCGGCTGCGGCTGTGTTGTTCTCTTCAGTCATTGTTCAAGTCCCTAGAGTGTTGTCGTAAAAATAAAAAATCAGGCGGCCGAGGTGTCGGCGGCCAGCAAAGCATCCAGTTTTCCCATGCGCTCCAGTTCTCCCAATTCATCGGAACCGCCAACATGCAGGCCACCAATGAAAATCTGGGGCACCGTGTGCCTACCAGTACGATCAATCATTTCATTGCGCAATTCGGGATTTCCGTCGATCACGAGTTCTTCAAGTTCCACGCCCTTGGTCTGCAACAGCACTCGGGCCCGGTGGCAATAGCCACACCAGGCGCTGGCGTACATGGTAACCGGATTGTTCATTAACCTTTCCTAGACGAGCTTTTCTTTTCCAGAGGGTAGTTTTCACTGCGCCATGTGGCCAGTCCGCCCTTGAGGTTATACACCTGGGTGAACCCTTCCTTGCGCAGTCTCGCGGCGATACGTCCGCTGCTAGTACCGCTCTCACAGCAAACAACAATGGGTTTGGCCAGGTCGCTTTTCAAGGCTTCAATCTTGGAATCCAGCTGATCGGGCTCTATATTCCTGGCATTGATAATGTGCCCGGCGTTGAATTGCTCTCGATTACGCACGTCCAGGACAATGGCGCCCTGGTTGATCAGGCGTACGCCTTCCGCGCCCTGAACATCGCTGGTTCCCTGGGATTTCAGGCGAATCTCGTAGATGAGAGCCATCAGGGTCACGGAGATGGCGGAGACCGATAACAGGGGGTGGGCTGTCGCGAACTGGATAATCTGGTCCATGTCTTGGGTAAACCTTGGTTAGAGGGGCGCGCATTATATCGAATCCGGGGGCCCTGAACGAGCTATGGCTTGAGTGGCGGCCGAAATGGCCTACACTCTGCTGCCCATGAGGGTACGGTTTTTCCACATTCTGGCCATGTTGGCCTTGCTGGCCTGCTTTGCCGCGGGACCTGCAGGGGCATCGGGCGATCGAGAGAAGCAGCTGACCGAGCTGCGCGAGCGCATACAATCCCTGAAACAGGATATCGACCGCAATACCCGCAAGCGTAGCCAGGCCCAGGCCGTCGTGCAGGAGGCAGAGCAGCAAATTAGCCTGATTAACCGCCGGCTGCGTGAAATTACCGCCGAACGTAACAAAAGCCAGGCACGGCGTGCCCAACTCTCCACCCAGCGAAAGGCGCTGTTGGGGCAGGTGGGGGCAGAGCGGGAGGCCCTGGCCGGCCAGGTGCGGGCAGCCTACGTGGCCGGGCGAGAAGAGCGCCTGAAACTGCTCCTCAACCAGGAAGATCCCGCAAAACTTGGCCGCATGATGGTTTATTACGACTACTTCAATCACATGCGTGCGCAGACCATCGACCGGGTCGCAGGACAGATCAGGGAATTGCAGGAACTGGATGAGCAGCTGGAGGCGGAGATCTCGCGGCTGAGCGGCCTCCAGGAAGAGCGGGAAGAAGAAGTCGCCCGGCTTGAGCAGGCCCGGGTGGAGCGCCGCCAGGCCGTGGCCAAGCTGGATTCGGAGCTGGCATCCAAGGGGAACCAGGTGTCCCAGATGGAGGAGCAAGCCAGGGTGCTTGAGGAGCTGGTGGAAGAATTGCGCAGCGCATTGCGCGATTTTCCCGTCCAGGCCCAGGAGCCATTTGCCAAATTGCGCGGAAAATTGGCCTGGCCGGTGTCAGGTCGGCTGCTAGCGGATTTTGGCCAGCCCAGGGCCGGTAAGCGATTAAAGTGGCACGGTGTGCTGGTCGAAACCCGCCGGGGCTCCGAGATTCGCGCTATTTACCATGGGCGAGTGGCGTACGCGGACTGGCTTCCGGGAATGGGCTTGTTGGTGATACTGGACCACGGCGACGGTTATATGAGCCTCTACGGGCACAATGACACCCTGTATATCTCTGCCGGAGACTGGGTCGCCCCGGGGGATGTGCTGGCCACCGCGGGTGACAGTGGTGGTCGGGCGGATTCGGCGCTGTATTTCGAAATTCGCAAGGGAAAGCGCTCCGAGAATCCCCACCGCTGGTTTGCCAAGGCCCTGTCCGGGCGTTGACCCGCGTCGTTCAGCTGTTCAGGCAGCGGCGCTATGCTATCGTTTGACCAGATTCTTTGAGGAATAACTCATGTCATTTCGCGTCCGTAGCATGCTGGTACTTGCGGTGGGCATCGCTCTCGGCCTGATGCTGTCTGTGGGCACGGCGGTGCGTGCGGACCGGGAAGCGGCGGCTGAGAAGCCCCTGTCCCTGCCCACCGAGGATGTGCGCATGCTGGTGGAGGTGCTGGAGCTGGTCAGGGCCGATTACGTCGATGACGTGGATGAGCACCGCCTGATTGAGGACGCCATTCGCGGAATGGTTTCCAGCCTGGACCCCCACTCCGCATTTCTGGACCCGGATGAATACCGGGAAGTCCGGATCAGCACCGCGGGTGCCTACTCCGGCGTGGGAATAGAAGTGGTGCTGGAAGACAAGCAGGTTGTTATCGTCTCGCCGATTGAAGACAGCCCGGCCTTTCGGGCCGGCATAGTGTCGGGGGATGTGATTCTCAGTGTGGACGGCGCGCCCATAGATCCGGACAGTCTCGAAGACACGATTTCCCGGATGAGGGGGAAGGACGGCACCAGCGTTGTACTGGGTGTGCACCGTCCCGGTGATGGCACGACATTCAGCCTGACCCTGACCCGCGAATTGATACAGGTTGCTTCGGTCAAGGCCCGGACCCTGGAGCCGGGCATGGCATACATTCGGGTTACCCATTTTTCGGAAACCACGGGCCGCGACCTGGAGCGGGCGGTGCTTCGTTTGAAAAAGGAAAACGGTGGCGGGTTGCAAGGCCTGATCCTGGATTTGCGCAACAACCCGGGCGGCTTGCTGGATGCCGCGGTGGAGGTCTCGGATATATTCCTTGAGACCGGCTTGATCGTAAGCGCCGATGGCCGTGTGAATGACGCGACCTTCAGTATGAAAGCCCAGCCCGGTGATGTGCTGGACGGAAAGCCCATGGTGGTCCTGGTCAACAGCGGCTCCGCCTCAGCCTCGGAAATTGTCGCCGGCGCATTGCAGGATCACGGCAGGGCGTTGCTGGTGGGCAGCCACACCTTTGGCAAGGGCTCCGTTCAGACGGTGATGCCCCTGTCCAACGGGCGCGCCATCAAGCTGACCACCTCTCGATATTTCACCCCGTCGGGTCGGTCGATACATGAAGTAGGAATTAATCCGGATGTGGAGGTGCTGCGGGAAGTGGGTGACAGCACGGTCATCACACCTTCCGGGATCCCGGTCGCAAAAGATGACCCGGCCCTGGCAGTCGCCTTGAAGACTGTCAAAGATCAAAAAACCATACTGCAAAGTAAGGCCCCGTGAAGCTGACGTTGAAATTACTGATGCTGCTATGGATGGCGGCAATGCTGCTCATCGCCTCGCCGGTTCGTTCTGACATGGCGGCCCCGCTCATGCGCCCGGATCAACCAACCGTTGCCATCATCATTGATGACCTGGGTTATCGACACCTGGAGGGCCGGCGCGCCCTGGCGCTGCCCGGGGCGGTCACCCTGTCTATCCTCCCTCACACGCCTTTTGGCAGGGAGTTTGCCGAGGGAGCTCATGCGAAGGGGATGGAGGTCATGCTGCACCTTCCGCTGCAGCCCGAAGACGGTAGCGAAGATCCGGGCCCCGGAGGGCTCTGGCTGGAATCCGGCTCAAGAGACGTTTCCGGATTGCTGACTGAAAGCCTGGCATCGGTGCCTTATGCGGTGGGCGTGAACAACCACATGGGCAGCATGCTGACCCGGCACCCGGGACATATGACCTGGCTGATGGAAGAGCTCGACCGCAGAAACCTGTTCTTTGTCGACAGTTTCACCACGCC
>JBFFTZ010000186.1:0-5528 GCA_041571575.1 Gammaproteobacteria bacterium
ATCCACACCTTCCAGGGAAGCCATCACCTCGGCAAGAGCCGCCACATCCCGAAGACTGAGGTTGAAACCCTGGCCGGCCACCGGATGGAGGTTGTGGGCGGCATTACCCAGCACCACCAGGCGCTGGGCAAGTTGTTGCCGTGCCTTGACGCGATACAGGGGGTAGCTTGATCGCTCTCCTGCCATCAATAAGCGACCCAGGCGATAGCCGAAATGTTCCTGCAGCCTCAGCAGAAAACTCTCGTCATCAAGACCCATAATCGAATCCGCCAGTTCACGCTTGACGGTCCAGACAACGCTGCAACGTTTCTCTCCAAGGGGAAGTACCGCCAGGGGACCACTCTGGGTGAAGCGCTCAAACGCCTGGCCCTGGTGATCCTGCTCCGGCGTCACATTGCAAATGATCGCGGTCTGCTGGTAATCCAGCACATCCGAATTGATGCCTGCCATTTCACGGGTTATCGAGCGCGCACCATCAACCGCAACAACCAATCGAGCGCTCACTGACAGTACCTGGCCATCATCCTGCTCCAGGTCCAGTTCCACGGCGTTTTCGCCGGACTGCATGGAAACAAGTTTTGCGGGCATGAAACTTTGCAGGTTGGATTGGGTCGGCAGCCGCTTCCACAATGCCTTGCCAATACTGCGATTGGGTACCACGTAACCCAGGGCCGGCACGCCCTGCTCCCGGGCGTCTATGCGTGCGGTGCCCGGACGACCCTGCTCGGAGACGTGAATGCGTGCAATAGGCGACGCGTCAGCTTCCATGTCCTGCCAGACACCCATGGTGTTCAGAATTACCTGGCTGCCATGAGATATCGCCGTGCAACGATCATCGTAGCTGGGCTGTGCATCGCTTTCGGGGGCGAACGCTTCTACCAGTGCCACCCGCAGGGGCAAAGGCGCCAGGGCAACAGCCAGGCTGGCCCCCACCATGCCGCCACCAACAATGACAAGATCAAAGTCCCTGTCCACGTTTCAGGCTACTCCCGGACGGCCTCAGGCAAGCTTTCCCGTCCTGGTCATGAGTTTTTCAATATCGACGACTTCCTTGGGCGCGCCGTGGCTAAGTACATCGTGCCCATCCTTGGTGACCAATACGTCATCCTCGATCCGCACACCGATGTTCCACCATTTCTTCGCCACACCCTTGGTGCCGGCGGCGATGTATATACCCGGCTCGATGGTCAGGACCATTCCCGGCTCCAGGACCCGCCACTCATCCCCCACTTTGTAATCGCCCACGTCATGCACATCCAGCCCGATCCAGTGACCGGTGCGGTGCATGAAAAACTTGCTGTAGGCGCCTTCCTTTATCAACTTGGACAGCGGACCCTTGAGCAGGCCCAGGTCCTTGAGGCCGGCAGTAATCAGCTTTACTGCCGCATCGTGGGGATCATTCCAATGGTTGCCAGGACGTACCTTGTCGATGGCGGAATACTGGGCCTTCAGGACAACTTCATAGATCGCCTGTTGCTCCTTACTGAAGCGTCCGTTCACGGGATAGGTACGGGTAATATCCGAAGCGTAGTAGTCATACTCGCAGCCCGCATCCACCAGAAGCAGGTCGCCGTCTTTCATCAAGCGATTATTCTGGCTGTAATGCAGCACGCAACTGTTAGGACCCGACCCGACGATCGGCGAGTACGAGGGTGCACAGCCATGGCGACGGAACTCATGAATCAGGTCAGCGTGAATTTCGTACTCACGCATATCTGGCCTGCAGGCCTTGATGGCCCTTATATGGGCCTGCGCCGCGATCTTGGCCGACTTTCTCATGGCGGAGATTTCTGCCCGGCTCTTGTACAGGCGCATATCGTGGAGCAGATGATCCAGGGCAATGAATTCCTGGGGCGTGTGTGTGCCCCGGTTAACCTGCTTCCTTAGCTGCTGCACCCAGCTCACAACCTGCTGGTCAAACTCGGGACTGACACCCAGGGTGTAATACACCCGCTCACATTGTTCGATCAGGCCAGGAAGAATGTCGTCAACGTCCCCGATGGGGAACGCGTCATCCGCACCATAATCCTGTATCGCGCCGTCCTGCCCGGCTCTTTTACCGTCCCAGGTCTCGCGCAGCGGATCCCGTTCCCGGCAAAACAAGATGTATTCAGCCTGCTTGCGACCGGGAACCAGCACCAGCACTGCCTCGGGCTCGGCAAAGCCGGTCAGGTAGTGAAAGTCACTTTCCTGGCGGTAGTCATGTTCGACATCGCGATTCCTGAGCTTTACAGGGGCCGCCGGCAGAATTGCGATTCCGCCCGGGCCCATCATGCGCATCAGCTGCTTGCGCCTTCTTGCAAATTCTTTCTGATTCAACGTGATCTTCCCGTGGCTTCCAGTTAGTGAAGAGTGGTCTCGGCATCAGGAATATCCAGACTTCCCGCCAACTCTTCATAAATCAGCTGTGCGCCCACGCGCACAAACTCCAGGATCTCGGCAAAGGCGTTCTCGCCCTCGTCCTCGTCCTCTTCCTCGTCGTCTTCATCAAACCCGGCCTGGGCCAGGCGACTGAAGTCCAGCACGATCTCGCCAACCTGCTCGCCCATGGCATCCTTGTTAAGGGTGCCGGAAGCACCCATGCCCGCAAGGAAGCTCTGACACCAGCAAGCCAACTCCTCAGCCCGGTCGACCAAGGCCGCATCATCGTCGGGAAGCATGGGACTGAATTCCATCTGGCGCTCCTCGAGCTGGGCGGCCGTCTGGCGGGCAACCCTCTCCGCCAGCAGGGCCAGGGGGCCCTCGGGAGCCTGCCCTTCCAGCAACACGTTCCAAAGCGCATTCAAATTCTTGTCCGAACTGGCACAAACCAACCCGCTGATGGCGCCGTGCAGTTCAGCGGCACTGAGCTGAATTCCGGCCTTTTCAACGGCCTCGCGCAATTCGTCATAGGTAATATCGTTCAAGGTCGGGGGATCCCTGCTAACAATGGTGAAAAGACCCGGCAATGCTAACACCGGCAGGTCTGGTAACCCAGAGTGATGCAACGAGCTCGTTGACCCGGAAACACACCAGTTCTATAGTTCCGTCATGAGCAAAAAGTCACCAGAACACCAATTTGAAGTTGAGCTCAAGGCACTGGAGCGGCGCCTTGATGATTTAGTCGGCGTGGTTGACGTGCTGAAAGAGGAGAATAGATCCCTCAAGCAACGTCAGGATGCGCTGACCGGTGAACGCGCCCAACTTCTCCAAAAGAACGAACAAGTTCGCGCCCGGGTTGAAGGCATGATCACTCGCCTGAAGGCGATGGAGCAAGGGTAATGAGCGATTTCGTACAGGTCACTGTTCGCATACTGGAGAAGGAATACCAGGTGTCCTGCCCGGTTAAGGAACGCGAAGCCCTGATGAATGCGGCGGACTACCTTAATGGCCAGATGCGGGCCATCCGGGATACAGGCAAGGTAGTTGGCCTGGAAAGAATCGCAGTAATGACCGCGCTGAACCTTACCGCCGAGTTGCTGGGCAGCAAGTCTCGGGAACAATTGATAGATGATGATTACGGCCTGCGCATCAAATCCATGCGCGAACGCGTGGAAACTGCGCTGCAGTCAGGCAGGCAACTGGAGCTTTAAGCCCGCCGTATCTGACCGAACAATATTTAGTGGGACAAACCTGGTTATAGCCCGGTTATAATGTCCCCCATCGAATTGGCGCTTCCTGCAGTGTTCGATGCAGACTGGGATCCCTCGACCCTAATTACTTATATCGGGGCGGATATCTGCAGATGTCTGTGTGCAAGTCCGCTACTGGCGGGAAGCCTGACGAATCTGCGATCTGCCCCACCTATTGCTCTGGTTCGAGAGCAAAAGTCTGTAACGGCACAGGCGGGAAGCGCCTCCTTATTCGGGCCTGGTGTGAACGGCAAAGAAAAAAAACAGCTACGCAATCAGGCAAGGCAAAAACGCCGCGCCCTGGATCACCAGCAACGCACCGAAGCCTCCGCACGGATTTGCCAACGTATTGCGGCAAGCAAGAGCTTCAGAAATGCGCGGCGCATCGCCCTGTACCTGCCGATGGACGGAGAGGTCGACTGTTTGTCCCTATTTGAAACCGCCATGGGCGCGGGCAAGGAAATCTTCCTGCCCCAATTGCCAGGCCGCTATCCCAGGGCAATGAATTTTGCGCTGCTGGATGCCCAAACCGCCCTGGAACCCGGCCCCATGGGAACCATTCAACCCGCCCGAGGCTCCCGAATTGCCGCATCAGCGCGGGAAATGGACCTGGTAATCACACCCTTGGCCGCTTTTGACCCCCGGGGCAACCGGATTGGCATGGGAGCGGGATATTACGACCGAACTTTTGGATTTTTGGCCTACCGAAAGCACTGGATTAGCCCCCGGCTGGTGGGAGTGGCCTTTGAATGCCAAAAATTTCCGGCGGTACCCATCGATCCCTGGGATGTTCCGTTGTGGAGCGTCGTAACGGAAAGCGGATCCTACCCTGTCTCGAAAATTATCTAGCATCACCGATGGAGCAACACGTGAACTACTGGCTACTCAAATCCGAACCCGATGAATTCAGTATTGATGACTTGAAAAAAAACAAGACTACGCACTGGGATGGAGTTCGGAATTACCAGGCTCGAAACATGATGCGCGACCAGATGAAAAAAGGTGACCTGGCATTTTTCTATCATTCAAATACGGACGTTCCGGGAATCGTTGGCGTGATGAAAGTCGTGCGAGAAGGCTACCCCGATCACACTGCCTTCGATCCTGATGACAAACACTACGACCCAAAGAGCGATCCGGACAACCCGAGATGGTTCATGGTCGATTTGCGCTACATGCGCAAATTCAAAAAGACGATTTCGCTTGCAGTGCTTAGAGAATTCGCCGGTAACGAGTTAGCGGATATGCCTCTACTCAGAAAAGGGAATCGTTTATCCGTGATGCCGGTGAGTAAAGATCAGTGGGAGTTCATTACGACACTATCTGATTAAATGCCTTTATTTACGGGGTATATGTGTACTCGAACAGTTCAACGCAAAGCCGTGCGACGGACCCGTCACGACAGGCACGATCAACCAGAGAAAAATCTGCCACGCTTTTTGCACTGAAATAGCAGCGCGAAATCTGCTTCATCGCAACATTGACTTGTTGGCAATATCATTTTCTTGTCGTATATACTCGTCCTCGGACACCCTGACATGGAGACTAAAACTAATGGCTACTAAGAAACGTGCCTCAAAGAAGAAGGTCGCTTCCAAAAAGAAAGCGGTCGTAAAGAAGGCAGTGGCAAAGAAACCCGCCACTAAGAAAAAAGTCGCTACCAAGAAAAAAGTAGTGAAGAAAGCGGCAACCAAGAAAAAGGTTGCCAAGAAGAAAGTTGCCAAGAAAAAGGTTGCTAAGAAAGCCACCAAGAAAAAAGTTGCCAAGAAAAAGGTAGCTAAGAAAAAGGTTGCTAAGAAAGCCACCAAGAAAAAAGTTGCCAAGAAGAAGGTAGCTAAGAAAAAGGTTGCTAAGAAAGCCACCAAGAAAAAAGTTGCCAAGAAGAAGGTAGCTAAGAAAAAGGTTGCTAAGAAAGCC
>JBFFTZ010000187.1:0-5528 GCA_041571575.1 Gammaproteobacteria bacterium
CTTGAACTCGCCGTTTGCGTAGTTGTACTCGTACTTGTTGACCAGGCCACCTTCCAGGTCGGCAATTTCAGCTTCCCAGTATTCGGCGAACTCGGGTGTGGCACAACCCACGAACGGACCACTGAAATCATCAGCATCGGTTTGACCTATACGTGTGCACAGGTCGTCTTCGGTGTAGATCGAAGCGAAAGTGCCTTCGATGCTTTCCTTGTAAAAGCTGGCGCCCACGAACCAGTAGATGTCACTGTCAGAGGCAGAGTTCAGACGGAATTCCTGGCTGAAGTAGTCCACATCGTTATCCTGCAGGTAGTCGTTAGCCTGCAGTGACGTGGCATCGTAATCTTCCAGGTAATGGTATTCGAAGGTCTTGTACCCGGTGATGGAGGTCAGGGTCTGGCCGTTGGCCAGGTCCGCTTCGGCCTCCAGGGTGAAGCGCAGAATTTTGCCTTCGTCAACGCTGCCGTCGCTCAGGTCAGTAGTGACCTTGTCCTTGGGCAGATCGGGGTTCGAGGTGTCCCAGTACACCGAACCGGTGCCGCTACGGTCTTCGTAGAACACGGTTGCAGTGGTATCCCACATGTCGCCGGTGTAGCGAAGGGCCGCACGCACGGCACTGCGGTCGTGACCGCCCAGTTTCTTGCCGTCGTACAGGTTCTCCAGGTAGCCATCGTCTTCAAAGTGATGGCCAGAGGCGCGGAACGCCCACTTGTCATTCAGAGGAATATTGATCGTGCCGGTTACGTCGACGTGGTTGTATTCTTCCAAGCCGAGGCTGAGGTTGCCGCCGAACTCGTCGTTGGGCTTGTTGGTCCGCATGCTGACAGCGCCGGCAATGGCGTTACGACCGAAAAGAGTACCCTGCGGGCCCTTGACCACTTCAGCGCTCGCCATGTCAAAGAATGAGGAAATGGCACCACCGGTGCGGCCCTCGTACACGCCGTCCATGAAGATGCCCACGGACGGGTCACCACCGATGCCGAAATCATTGGTGCTGATGCCACGAATGGACAGAGCGTCATTGAAGCTGTCTTCGGTACGGCCAGAAAAGCCGGGCGTCACGTCGGTAAGACCACGCACGTCCTCAATATTCGCTTTTTTCATCATGTCCCCACTGAATGCGGAGACGGCAATGGGCACATCCTGAAGGCTCTGTTCTCTCTTCTGTGCGGTTACCACCACTTCTTCGATGGTCTGCTCAGCCATGGCTGCGCCGCTGATTGATGTCAGCGCGACTGCAGTAAAGCCGGCCAGCCATTTAGATTGCTGCGACATTTGGAAATTCCCCCTAAACTCGCCGACATCCAACATGGTGCCGATCGTTGTTACGTGAAACGGCTGAACCTTTGGAGTTCACAACCCTTGTGGGGCGGAAAACCTCCCGACCGTGAAAAATCACGAAGTCGGACTTATCAGGCCGCATCGTGTTGAATAATACCAAACGATTCGCTTCGGGAAACCCCTATATTAATTAGGGGTGATCGGGACAAGGACTAGACGGGGTATAGGTTAGAGCTGTTATGGGCAAGTTTTGTGCCCCAGAGCTTTGTTGAATATATTGGACGCCCAGTGAACCCTGGGGTCATCAGATGTAGAATATTTGGCTATGAATCCCTTTTACTGTTGGAAATGTGGCAAACAATTGCTTGATGAGCCCCTCCCCCTGGCTCGCCTTGCAGAGTGCCCCGGCTGCCGTTCCCAGTTGCATGTTTGCAGGATGTGCGAGTTTTTTGATACGGGGGTTGCCGACGCTTGCAAAGAACCGGTGGCTGAGCGGGTAATGGAGAAGGAACGCGCAAATTTCTGTGGCTATCTGCGAGTTTCCTCCCGGGAATGGGTGGCGCAGGATACCTCCATGACTGACCAGGCCAGAAAGGATCTGGACGCGTTGTTCGGTGCTCAGTCGGATTCCGACGCCACGCCCACCTCCGCTGAGAGCGCCGAACTGGACGAACTGAATCGCCTGTTTGGCGGTGGTCCGGGAGAGAACTAGCCGGGTTGGCGCTGGGGACGGTCTATTCCCCGGCTGATCATCAACAGGGCTGCGGCAGCCACAGCGGTTAATGTTCCCGCGGCGACAAACGCCACGGATTGTCCCAGCCACTGCCAGATGGCGCCGATCAATATCGCCCCGGGCAAGGCCAGCAGCCCGCATACCAGGTGATAAAGGCCGTAGGCAGTGCCGCGCTGCAGGGGGTCGGCTGCGTCTCCCACCAGTGATCGCTCCGCCGCCTCGGTAGAGGCAAGGCTGGCGGCAAACAACAGGAACATCACCCAGGTCATCAGTTCGCTGCCATCCACCACGGCTATCAGGAGCAGGGTCGCAACGCGTAAGGACCAACCGGCGATGACCACGGGAAGCCGCCCGATCTTGTCAGAGGCTGCGCCGGCCAGGTAGGACACGAACACCTTGACCAGGCTGGCTGCGGCCCAGACCAGGGGAATGTACTCAAGCTTGATGCCGCGGCCTGCTGCCCACAGCACCAGGAAGGCCTCGGGCATGGTGGCAAGCGCCAGGGCGCCAGAGGCGATAATCAATGCCCGCAATCTGCCATCCAGCAGGGACCATTTTAGTGGTGCGTTGGATACCGCTTGGGGTTCGACCCTGGGCAGGCCGAAGACGATCAACAGTAATACAGCGGCACCGGGGATGACGGACATCAGAAAGACATTGCTCATCTCAATGCCTTCGCTCAGTACCAGGAATGCCACCAGCGGGCCGATCACGGCGCCTACGTGGTCCATTGATCTGTGAAAACCGAAAGCTGCTCCCCGGTAGTGAGCGGCAACGGAGTTGGCGATCATCGCATCCCGGGGCGCGGTGCGCAGACCCTTGCCTAGGCGATCCAGGAAACGCATCGCCATGACGAAGGGCCAGGCCAAGGCCAGTCCAATCAAGGGGCGGGCCAGGTTTGATGAACCATAGCCCCAGACCACCAGCGCCTTGGGGTTCCAGCCCTTGTCTGCCAGTCTCCCGGAAACCAGCTTCAGCACACTGGCAGTGGCCTCGGCCAGTCCCTCGACTAATCCGACGATGGCCGGTGTCGCCCCCAGGGCAACGGTCAAGAAGATCGGCAGTAGCGGGGTGATCATTTCACTTGCCGCATCATTTAATAATGACACCAGCGACAGAACCACCACCGTTCTTGGCAAGGCTGATTTCAATGCTTGGGCTGACATGGCGGCTTACCGGTTCCCGGCGTTTGGCCGCAATGCCGGGCTATGCCCGCCGCCACCCATGGTAACGCTATCGGACTGTTTAGCCGGCTCCGTGTCGCGCCATGCCCGCGACCGGTTCCGGTGGCCGGAGAGGGGGGTTCCAAGTAAACGCAGCGCAGAATAGGGTTGCATGAATATTCAGTTCGCCTGGCCGTTTCAGAGTCGTTTTTCGATTTTCGCTGACGATAGCACGAGCAAACTCTTTCGAGGTAGCCGGGGAGGCAATACTCATTCAGAATAGCCGGTCCCGTGAGTTTCGCGGTTTCTGGGCAATAGTGGAATTTATACATGGATATAGCAGCGGAAGTTCACCGGGCAGCAGCAAGAATTTATGACGTGGTGCGTGAGACGCCACTTGATTTGTTGGTGGGATTTAGCGACGAGCAGTGCGAGGTCTACGGCAAGCTCGAAAATCTGCAGCATACCGGTTCGTTCAAATTGCGTGGTGCGGTCAACAAGCTGATGTCATTGGATGCTGAGCAACGCCATGCGGGCTGTGTGACAGCCTCCACCGGAAACCACGGAGCGGCGATGGCCTATGCTTTTTCCAAGCTGGGATTGAGGGGCATGGTGTTCGTTCCGGAGACGGCGGCCAAGACCAAGGTGGAAGCCATTCGTCGCTATGGCGGTGACCTGAAGTTCCATGGAGTGGATGGCGCACAGACCGAACGCTTCGCCCGGGAGTTTGCCGAGGCAAACGGGATGCTTTACGTGTCTCCTTATAACGATCCCCAGATCATCGGTGGACAGGGGACCGTTGGCTTGGAAATGCACCGCCAGCGCCCTAACCTGGATGCGGTGTTTGTCGCGGTAGGCGGAGGCGGATTGATGTCCGGCATTGCCGGGTTTTTGAAGTCAGTAAATCCGGATATCCAAATCTATGGATGCCAACCCGCTAACTCTGCGGTCATGGCCCACTCAATCGAGGCGGGTCATGTTATCGATGAGGAAAGCCTGCCTACCCTGTCTGATGGCACGGCCGGCGGTATGGACCTGGATTCCATTACTTTTGAACCATGCAGGGATTTTGTTGATGAATGGATCCTGGTGGATGAACAGGAGATTGCCGCGGCGATGCGAAAGTTCATGCAAAGTCAGCACCAGCTTCTGGAAGGATCAGCCGGGGTCGCTCTTGCGGCAGTGGATCGGGTGAAAGATGCCCTGCAGGGAAAGCGGGTTGCCACGGTGATCTGCGGTGCCAACATCAGCTTGGATACTCTCAAGCAGGTGCTGTGAAAGCCTGTTTTTGGTCAATAGATTAGAGGAGGAATGCCAGGCCCGTCGCAGGACTAGAGATGTAGAGTAACTGCTGAATTTTCCCCCATGGTGTACCATTGCTCAAGAAAAAACTGGTCATTATCAGTGATAAAAACGATGGCAGGGAGTGCTCATTGGGAGATCACCTCCATATTGGGTTTCGGCTAGAAGAATTTATAGTCAGGCCCGTTAAGAATGCTGTGGAAGGGCCAAACGGTTCATTCCATGTCTCCCCTCGTGCCATGGAACTGCTGCTTGCCCTGGCGAGAAAGCCCGGATACGTGGTTTCGCGAAATCAGCTGAAAGGCCTGGTTTGGGGGAGCGAGCAGATTTCGGCATCAGTCGTGACCCGGTGTGTTGGCGAGTTGCGTCATGTCCTGGGAGACAATCCTGAATCTCCCAGGTTTATCCAGACCATACCCGGGCGCGGCTATCGACTGATCCCCGACCCATTGGCCCTGGACATTCCGGTGAATGATGCAGGGGTTGGGGCGCCGCAGTCCGAGGCGGCAGATAATGGGTCCGAATCACTTTTCGGTTTCTTTACCGACCTGGCACGGAGAAAGGTCTATCGAATTGCGGCAAGCTACCTGGTGGCCGCATGGGTGATTCTTCAGGTTGCCGACGTCATTTTGGACGCCTTGCCGCTACCTGAATATTCAATGACATTTGTCGTCGTGGCATTGGCCATGGGCTTCCCGGTGGCGGTGATCCTTGCCTGGGCATTCCAGTGGACGCCCCAGGGCTTGATGGTCGAGGGTCGGGGAGGATCGTTCTTCCGCGAGACGGTTCAGCGCGCGCTGGATCGCGCGGCCGACCTTTGCCGCGGTGCGCGCGGTGGTCGCGACGACCGCGCCGGGCGCCTCGAACAGGTTCGCGTGGTGGGCGCGCGGGATCACCAGCGCGTGACCGGGGTGGACCGGGTGGATGTCCATGAAGGCGACGGTGTCGGCGTCCTCGTGGACGCGGTTGCTCGGGATCTTGTTCTCCAGGATCAGGCAGAACACGCAGGGCTGGCTCATCGGTCGGTTCCTGGTCGGGGGGTGATGGGGTGA
>JBFFTZ010000188.1:0-5511 GCA_041571575.1 Gammaproteobacteria bacterium
CACCGTGTCTTTTTCTTCCGCGAAGGCACACAGCATGGCCGTGTCGCACAGGGTATTTACCAGCCGCGGGATACCGCCGCTGAACCGGAAGATTGTCGAAAAAATATCCTGATCGAATATCTCACGGTCCCCGGCGCCTGCTACCTGCAAACGGTGGGAAATGTACTCCCGGGTCTCTTTCTCGGAGAGGGGCCCCAAGTGGAATCTCAACCGCGCCCGCTGGACCAGCTGGCGCATATTGTCTGAATCCAGCGTCTGGTTAAGTTCCGGCTGACCGGCGAGGATGATGCGCAGCACCTTGTCCTTGCTGGTTTCGACGCCGGAAAGCAGGCGAATCTCCTCAAGCACGTGCCTGGAGAGATTCTGGGCCTCGTCGACGATGAGCAGAACCTTGTTTCCGGCAGAATACTGATCGATCAGGAAGTGGTTCAGCATGTCCAGTAATTCGGCTTTTCGCTTTTTAAACGGTTTGAAGCCGAAGTCTGCCAGCACGCATTGCAGGAACTGCACCGGTGTCAGCTGGGTCTGGGCAATGTGGGCATAGATGACCTGCTCGCCCAGGCTTTCCATGAAACACTTCATCAGGGTGGTCTTGCCGGAGCCCACCTCGCCGGTGATGATCACAAAGCCGTCTTCCAGCACGACGGTCGAATCCAGGTACGCCTTGGCACGAGCATGGTGCTTGCTCAGATACAGGAAGTGCGGGTCTGGTGAAAGACGAAATGGTGCTTCCTCCAGCCCAAAATGTTCCAGGTACATCGCTTCGTTTATCCCTGACGTTGCGTGGCTAGATCGTAAATATAGTGTGAAATGCCGCTCGGGTAAAAGTGTCGGGCGGCCTCACTCTGTTTCAGTTGTAGCCAACTCCAGTATTTCCTGAAGCTTGCTGTCCCGAACCGCCTGGTCATCACATACCAGGGTGCAATGGCCGATTTTTCTCAGCGGCCGCGGGCTCTTTCCGTAGTCATGTACATGAGCGCCCTGTATGTCCAGCAAGGCGGATAACTCGGGCATGGCCCCCAGCAGATTGACCATCGCTGAATGACCGCGAGCCGACGGATCCCCCAGGGGCAGTCCAAGGATGCCGCGCACATGGTTTTCGAACTGGCTGGTGTGGGCGCCCTCAATCGTCCAGTGTCCCGAGTTATGCACTCTCGGCGCCATTTCATTGGCGATAAGACGCTCGCCGCACACAAAGAACTCGACTGTCAGGATGCCGGCATAATCGAAATGCTCCAGCATCGCCTCCAGGTATTCCCGGGCATGGGTTTCCAGTGTCGGGGCGTTCCAGGGAGCAATGCTGTAATGAAGGATACCGCCCTTGTGCACATTGCGCGCCAGCGGATAGAAACAGGTTTCGCCCCGGGTGCTGCGTGCCGCCACCTGGGAGACTTCGTAATCAAAATTGACGAATTCCTCGAGGATCAGGGCGGTGCCCCCCAGGGCTTCCCATGCCGTTTCAAGGTCATCTTCACCTCGCAGCATGTACTGGCCTTTGCCGTCATAACCCATGCGCCGGGTCTTCAGCAGGCAGGGGTACTCCAGCCTGCCGGCCGCTTCAGCCAATTCTGCCTTGCTGTCCACGGTGGCATACCCGGCGGTGGGGATGCCAAGTTTTGCGAATAACTGCTTTTCCGCCAGTCTGTCCTGACCCGTTTCCAGGGCCGCCAGGGGCGGCAAAATAGGTGTGTCACCGGAAAGCTTCTTCAACGGCTCTACCGGGACGTTTTCCCAATCAAAAGTCAGGCAATCGCATTCCGTTGCAAGGCGTTCAAGCAGGGCAGGGTCGTCGAAGTCGCCGGTGATGATTTCCGCGAGTTGGCCGCCCGGGGTGTCTTCCGTGCGATCAAGGAACGTAAAACGCAGTCCTAGTGGATAGCCTGCCAGGGCCATCATTCTTCCAAGCTGGCCGGCGCCGAGAATTCCGAGTCTCATGATGCTGTTACTGCGCCTCTCGCGGATCGGGGTCGTCCAGTATGCGAGAGGTTTGCGTTTCGCGGAACCGTTCCAGGGCCTCCAGATACTCGGGATACTTGTTGCCCAGGATCGACGCGGCCAGCAGGCCGGCGTTGGCCGCTCCAGGCTCGCCGATAGCCAGCGTGGCAACCGGGACGCCCGCGGGCATCTGGGCGATGGAAAGCAGGGAGTCGATACCGTTGAGGGCCTTGGACTTCACCGGCACGCCAAGCACCGGCAGGGAGGTCTTTGCTGCTGCCATGCCCGGCAAGTGTGCTGCACCTCCGGCCCCGGCAATAATGACTTCCAGGCCGCGTTCCCTAGCGGTGGTGCAGTAGTCAAACAGCAGGTCCGGTGTCCGGTGTGCCGAGACTACCCTTACCTCGTAAGGGACCCCAAGTTCCTCGAGCTTGTCCGCCGCCTTGGACATGGTGTCCCAGTCGGATCTCGAG
Organism: Gammaproteobacteria bacterium; assembly: GCA_041571575.1. GTDB lineage: Bacteria > Pseudomonadota > Gammaproteobacteria > Steroidobacterales > BM003 > CAKZML01. Next base: position 2,409 of record JBFFTZ010000188.1, read on the forward strand.
CCCATAATTATGCCGACAAGTGCTTTCATTCGAATAGTCTACCTCTAATTATCGTCGTTGGCTTGTGTGGAGCCATTGGTCATGATCTCGCGCAAGTACTTGAACAGGCTCCGTGCCGCCCGGACACGTTTTTCCTCGTTGCCCGCATTGCTGGCGGCACGTACCAAAGAGCGCAAATGCTGGCGATCCGTAGCGGGATACTTATCGATGAAATCGGTTGCCGCGGCTTCGCCTTCTTCAAGGAATCGGTCTCGCCAGCGTTCGATGGAATGGAAATGGCTCAAGGCACGGTGTTGCTTTTGTTCAAGCACTTCCATGGCCTGGCGGATGGGCTCGGCATCAACATTTCGCATTACCTTGCCCAGGTACTGTCGCTGCCGCCTGGCGGCGCCCCGGCTCTTGATGCTCTGCAGATGCTCGATGGCGTCTCGCAGATTCTCGGGCAGTGGCAGGGCCTTGAGCGCTGCCGGTGACATCTCGGCCAGGGCCTCTCCCAGCTTTTGCAGGGCGTGACTTTCGCGCTTCATGGAGGACTTGCTGGGGCCGTCATAGCCGTTCTCATCCAGCTCGGGCAAGTCATCTTGCAACTGTTCGTCGTCCTGGGTGTTCACCGTGGTTCTCCATGGCCCGAGGCGGCTGTGCCAGCCGGAAGGGTTTGCGCCAAACGCGTAGTTTACCATTGGCTGCGACGCGAGTCGGGGGCTTGCGGTAGAATTCCTGTTTTCATTTATTTCAATACGGAGCATTCAGCTTGTCTACACCTTCTCTGGAACGGGACGAAGTACAACGCGCGGTTGCCCAGGCCCTGGACCTTGCTGCCTCTCTGGGCGCCAGCCAGGCGGAGGCGGGAGCCAGCGCCGAGCGCGGTCTGTCGGTGACGGTGCGCCTGGGTGAGGTCGAGACCCTGGAGTATCAGCAGGACCGCGGGCTCGGTATCACGGTGTACTTCGGCAAGCGCAAGGGCAGCGCCAGCACCGCGGATTTATCAGAGAGTACGGTGAGGGAAACAGTAGAGAAGGCATGTAGCATCGCCCGGTTCACTGCCGAAGACGAATGTGCGGGATTGGCTGACGCCGAGATGATGGCCACCAATATCCAGGACCTGGACCTGTGTCATCCCTGGGACATCGATGCCGAGGGGGCCATCGAACTGGCCCGCGCCTGCGAGAGCGCCGGCCAGGCCGTGGACAAGCGCATCAATAATTCAGAAGGCGCCACTATTTCCAGTCATCGTGCCAGGCGCGTTTACGGAAACAGCCATGGCTTCCTGCACGGGTTCGAGAGTACCAGCCACAGCGCGAGCTGCGCCATGCTGGCAAGCCAGGACAGTAATATGGAGCGCGATTACTGGTACACCAGTGCGCGTGATGCCGCCGACATGGAAGATGTCGAGGCCGTCGGACGACGAGCCGGCGAACGCACTATTCGTCGCCTCGGCGCCCGAAAGCTCTCCACCACCCGGGTGCCGGTGATCTATCCTCCGGAGCTTGCAAGGGGCCTGATCGGGCACTTCACCGCCGCCGTGCGTGGTGGCGCCCAGTATCGCGGTTCGTCGTTCCTGCTAAATGCGGATGGTGAGCAGATATTCCCGGAGTGGCTGGACCTGAAGGAATGGCCGCATCTGAAAAAGGGCATGGCCAGTGCTCCATTTGATAACGAGGGTGTGGCTACCCGTAATCGAACCCTGGTGGAGAGCGGTGTTTTGCGTGGTTACCTGCTGGGCAGTTACTCCGCCCGCAAATTGGGTCTGCAAACCACAGGCAGCGCAGGTGGACTGCATAACCTGGTAGTCACCCCGGCCGAGACTATTTCTCCCCAGGACATGTTGAAGCAAATGGGCACCGGTCTGCTCATCGGTGAGTTGATGGGCCAGGGCGTTAACGGGGTGACCGGTGACTATTCACGCGGCGCAGCCGGCTTCTGGGTCGAAAACGGTGAAATTCTCTACCCGGTGCACGAAATTACGGTGGCGGGTAATCTTCGGGAAATGTATCGAGGCATCCAGGCGGTTGGGGATGACACGGACAGTCGTGGCGCTATCCACAGTGGATCCATACTTATTGACCAGATGATGGTGGCAGGCGACTAGGTCTGGACCTGGTCGGCATCCTCGGGATACTTGTCTGCCACCAGGCTGCGCAAGGTCTGGCCATCAAGCGCGCTGTCGATGGCCTTGTCCATGGAGTCCAGTAAGCCTCGAATTCTCTTCAAGTCCGGGTGGGACGGGTAACTGTCCACCGGGTAATTGCGCACAGCATTAATGATGTCCTGGAGAGTGATCCTGTCCAGTGAGCGCCCGGGTACCGCTTCCTGGTTCTCGGTAGCACGCAGCAGGCCTGATGATTCAAGTTGTTGGAGAATGGGGGCCAGCACGCTCGCCGGCAGTTGAATGCTGGCAGCCAGTTGATCCATCCTGGGCCCGGGTTTGCCCTCCAGAAAGTCCCGCCCAACCATTTCCATGGTTAACAAGGCCAGTAGCTCGCGTTCGCGATTTGGCAGGTCCACCCGTGCACGACCGCTACGTAAATATTCGGGATTCTGCACATAGAAGGACAACTGGGCGCCGATCAGCAGGATGATCCAGTTCAGGTACAGCCAGATCAACACGACGATGCCGATGGCAAAACCCGCGTAGATTGCCAGTCGGGTCGGTGAGGCAGCCACGGTTGCGGCGAAGAACATGCTGAGGGTTGCCCAGATCACTCCGGAGGTGATGCCGCCAACCAGGGCGGAACTGAGGTTCACCTTGGTGTTGGGTATGAACGAATACACGAAGGTGAACACAACGATCACCATCAGGTAGGGCAAGGATTTGCCCAGCAACACAAGCCAGTAGCCGAACGGTTCTATGGCGGCCACCTGCTGGACCAGGGAGGTGTTGCTTATGGAGGCTATGGCGCCCATGGCGGCGACCATCAGCACCGGCCCGACCAGCAGGACGCTGATGTACTCGGTAAAGCGCTGGGCAAAACTCCGGGGCTTTTCGACCTGCCAGACGAAATTAAAACTCTCCTCGATCTTCTGGATCATGGTGATCACTGTGAAGAACAAGAAGGCCAGTCCGAAGGTGGCCAGCCAGTCGCCGCGAACATTGTCGACCAGG
>JBFFTZ010000189.1:0-5508 GCA_041571575.1 Gammaproteobacteria bacterium
AAAGCGGCCCGGTTTACCCGGGCCGCTCTAGTTTTGTCAGAACATCTCTTCTGTCATCGCCATGGTGCTTGCCGGGCCGGCCTTCACCGTGGCCAGGTGCCCCAGGGTCCGGGGAAGCAAGTGATCGGCAAAGAAGCGAGCCGTGTACAGCTTGGCCTGGTAAAACTCGACTTCATCGGTTCCCTCATCCAGGTGCTTGCTGGCCAACAGCGCTGCGCGAGCCATTTGCCATCCACCACATACGTAACCGGTGATCATCAGCATATTTACGGCTGCCGCGAACGGCACATTGATATCAGTCTGGAAATTTGCGAAGAGCCACTTGGTCCCCTCTTCCATATTGTCCACACCCACTGCCAGGGAGGCCGCTATGGCCTTCACGTCATCATTAGCCGAGGCTTGCGCTTCGGCCAGGGTCTGGCGCATCTCACCAATCATCAAGCCCATGGCCTTGCCCTGGTCGCGCAACAATTTGCGTCCGACAAAGTCAGTTGCCTGGATACCGGTAGTGCCTTCATAAATCGTGGTAATGCGGGCGTCCCGAAAGAACTGTGCCGCGCCGGTTTCTTCCACGTAGCCCATGCCGCCGTGAATCTGGATACCCAGGGACGTGAGTTCCTGCGACATCTCGGTACACCAACCCTTGATAACCGGGGTCATCAAGTCAACCCTGGCCAGCGCCGCGGCGCGATCTTCTTTCTCGGGACTCTTGTGATGACGATCCAGGTCCGCGCCCGTGACGTAAGCGATAGCGCGCATTGCCTCGTTAGTTGAGCGCATCATCATCAACATCCGACGCACGTCCGGGTGACGAATAATGGGCCCGCGTTCCTTGTGGCCGGGGGCCGCGCCCTGGACCCTTTCTTTCGCGTAACTGGCCGCTTTCTGGTAAGCGCGCTCAGAGACGGCCAGGCCTTCAAGGCCCACACCCAGGCGGGCGTGATTCATCATGGTAAACATGGCGGCAAGACCCTGGTTCGGCTCACCGACCAGGTAACCCACCGATCCCTTGTTGTTGCCGAAGCCCATCACACACGTGGGGCTGGCGTGGATTCCCAGTTTGTGTTCAACAGAGATAGGCACCACGTCATTGGGCTCACCGGAATTACCCTCCGCATCCAGCTGGAACTTGGGCACCAGGAACAGTGAAATGCCACGCACACCCTCGGGGGCATCGGGCAGTCTGGCCAAAACCAGGTGAGCGATATTCTCGGCGTAGTCGTGATCACCCCAGGTGATGAAGATTTTCTGGCCAGTGACCAGATAGTGATCACCTTCAGGAACAGCCTTGCTGCTGACCACGGACAGGTCGGAACCCGCCTGGGACTCAGTCAGGTTCATGGTCGCCGCCCACTCACCGGAAATCAGCTTGGGCAGGAACATGGCCTTCAGTTCATCACTCGCGTGAGCCTCGATCGCACGAATAGCGCCCTGGGTCAGCAAGGGGCAAAGGGAAAATGCCAGATTGGCAGACTGGAGCATTTCTTCAATGGCAATTCCCAGCAGGCTGGGCAAGCCCTGGCCACCGTATTCGGGATCCATTGACACACCCAACCAACCATCCTCTACCAGGGTTTTATAAGCAGGGCGGAATGCTTCGGGAGCAATAACCCGGTCATTTTCAACGCGAACACCGGTTTGATCCCCAATCCAATTGGTCGGAGCAACGATATCGCCTGCTACCTGGGCCGCACCTTCGATAATAGCCTCTACCAGGTCCGGAGACGCGTCTTCGTAACCAGGCAAGGCAGCCACATTTTCGAAGTTTGCCAACTCATTGATTGCAAACAACATATCCCGGACGGGAGCTCTGTAATCACTCATCCCCTGCATTCTCCTATTCAAATGGATTCACACCCGGCGGACGCCCGTCGCAATTATACTGCGCCGCACCATTCGGACCATCATACGCCCTTCGACCTGAGTAGGCCAAGAGCCAGACAAAATCAGGATTATCTAACCGATTCGGGTGAGAACACCCGTGACATCATGTTGAAGCACAGCGGTTTCGCGACCGGGTTCTCCCATGTCGCTTTCGAATACCCGCTCGACTTCATTGACGTACTTCAGCCTGGACGAACCCACCTGGATCACGTCATTGCGACGCAGTCGGTGCTTGATAACGGGTTTGTCATTCACCAGGGTTCCGTTGGTGCTATGCAGGTCTACCAGCAATAGTCCGTGGGCGTCGGAAAACACCACCGCGTGGTAACGACTGGCAGCAGCCGAGGGAATGACCACGTCGTTGCCCAGGTCCCTGCCCAGCAAGATTCGCTGTCGATCCAGGGGTATTTCTTCGATCAGTTCATCTCCATAGGAATGCACCAGCCTGGCACGGGCACGAACACTCTGTTCAAGCCTGTCTGATTTCCTTCGCGCCGGGTGTTCGAGTTGTTGCGGATCCATCTCCAGGTCCAGCAACTCAATCGCCAGCGCAACTTCTCTATCAGAGACGAACAACATGCAGCGTTTCTCGGCACATTCCATGGCCGCCTTGCACAGACGATTAATTGCCCGGGGGTTACCGCTGCTGTAACGGAACACCAGATGTAGTGCCGACGGAGTAAAAATATCCTTGGAGGCAGAGGCACCCGACATACGCAGCCGGCGCTGGATGTATTGACCGGTCTCTTCCTCGTTCATTCGCCGAATGTAGAAACGATGCCATTGCCTGTCGCCCACGGTTGAATGCAGATTGCTATCCAGCATCTGCTCCATATCGAGACCACCAAGCAGAATGAAATTCACCGCTGGAAAACCGTCTTCTTCCAGGGATCCCAACCAGTGCAATTCGAGGATTTTCTCGGGACCGAGCAAATCCACGTCATCTACCAGCAAGGTAAGGCATCGCCCCTGTTGCAGGTAAAGTTTGCAGGCTCTCTCTATATCCACATCCGAGGCCAGGGTGGCATCCACAGGCAGCATTTCCTGTAACTCGTGCGCGATGCGTTCGCGGATATTAGGGGTATTGGCATCAAGCCTCACCACGCCGGTCACCGATCGCAATCCTTTAATGAACCGCTCTACCAGCATGGACTTTCCTATCCCATGCTCGCCGAATACAGTGACCAGGCACGCCCTGTTCCAAAGCGCATGCCCCATGAGATTCACCGCCCGGCCATGCTGCTCCGAGAAGTAGCTCAGGTCATAATCGGGTTCTGACTCGAATGGCCCTTTTTTAAGATCAAAGAACTCTGGTCTCATCGTTCCTCATCCATTTTGGGGTTCTATTTATACTTCGCTTGCGCAGCTAGTCTATCCCAGACAGGCCCGGGTTGTCAGTCAGCCCGCCAGGCCGGGTTCCTCCGGGGGTATCCAATCAGCTTTTTGGACCAATGTAAGCACCTCGTAAGACGCCACGTTCTCATCATCCTGATTAGTGGCCTGGACATCCCAGTGGACCTCGCCATATTCAGCGGTTTCCCGGTTCACCTTTTGCTTGCAGGTAAACGCCACCTTGATTCTGTCACCCGGGTATACCGGCTGATTGAATCGCAAATTCTCCAGGCCGTAATTGGCCAGAACCGGACCCGGGTCAGGGTCTACAAACAGTCCTGCCGCGGCAGAGACCAGGAAGTACCCGTGGGCCACTCGCCCATCGAAGAACGGGTTGGCTGCCGCCGCCGCTTCATCCATGTGCGCGTAGAACGTATCACCGCTGAGGTTGGCAAATGCCTCAATGTCCTGGAGAGTAATTTCCCGCTCTTCACTTAACAGGGAATCACCAACTCGCAAGTCCTCGAAGTGCTTGCGGAATGGATGCACCGCTTCGACCCGGCGGGTTCCGCCAGGCAGGTAACGATCGCACACAACGCCCAGGGTATCCGGAGAGCCCTGCAGCGCAGTTCTTTGCATATGATGCATCACGGCCCGTATGCCACCTTGCTCTTCACCGCCGCCGGCCCGACCGGGGCCACCGTGAACCAGGTGAGGAAGGGGTGAACCGTGACCGGTGGATTCCCCGGCGCAAACCCGATTCAGCAAGACCAGTCGTCCGTGCAGTGCCGCCGTGCCCAGGACAAACTCTTTCACTACCTGATCGTCAGCACTGCACAAGGAACCCGCCAGGCTACCTTCGCCCAGGCGAGCCAGTTCAATCGCATGGGCCAGGTCCTTGTAGGGCAGCAAGGAGCACACCGGACCAAACGCTTCCACGGAGTGCACAGGATGACCGGGATGAGGATCATCCACTCTTAGCACCACCGGCGACATGAAGGCCCCGACCTGCTCGTCCGCCTCCACCAGTTCCAGGGTTTCACGCTGGTAAACAATTCGGGATTCCCTGGCCAGTTCGGCGACCCGCTGCAAGACTTCATCCCGCTGACCCAGGCTGGCCAGCGCACCCATGTCCACATCCCGGCTTGAGGGCAATCCGATACGCAAGCCATCCAGCTTGCTGCCCAGCGCATCCTGCACAGCGTCCATGCATGCCTCCGGCACCAGGGCCCGGCGGATGGCAGTACATTTCTGCCCAGCCTTGCTGGTCATTTCCCGAAAGACTTCTCCAATAAACAGGTCGAATTCAGGAGTGCCGGGAACTGCGTCGGGTCCGAGTACTGAACAGTTCAATGAATCTGTCTCGGCATTCAGGCGCACCGAATTACCGATGATTGCCGGATGAGTTCGCAATTTCATTGCAGTCGCCGCTGACCCTGTAAAACCAACCAGGTCCTGGCAGCCCACGTGGTCAAGCAAGTCGCCCACCGGGCCGCACAACAACTGCACCGAACCCTCAGGCAGGATTTGCGACTCCACGATCCTCCTCACCATGTGCTCAGTCAGATAGGCGGTGCTGCTGGCAGGCTTCACCAATACAGGCATGCCGGCCAAGATGGCCGGAGCCAGCTTCTCCAACATTCCCCAGCAGGGAAAATTGAAGGCATTGATCTGTATGGCAACACCTTCCAGGGGCACACAAATATGCTGGCCGACAAAGGTGCCACCGCGAGCGATGAGCTCCGGCGCTCCCTCTACGAGGAAGCGGTCATTCGGCAGTTCCCGGCGACCCTTGCTTGAATAGACAAACAAGGTAGATATGCCCCCGTCAACGTCTACCCAGGTATCGGACTTGGTCGCACCAGTCAGGTAGGACAACTCATAGAACTCTTTCTTGAACTCCATCAGGTGCTTGGCCAGCGCCTTGAGGCCTTCGGCACGCTGGTGGAAAGTCATGGCACGAAGGGCTGGGCCGGCCTTGTCTCGTCCGTATTCCAGCATCGCCGCCCTGTCCACACCGGCGGCGCCGATGGTGGCGACAGGCTCACCGTTTACCGCGCTGCGCAACTGCGGCGCCGAGGCCTCTGCCGGCACCCATTTTCCTGCGGCATAACTTTCCAGTATTCGGGTCATGGTCTGTACCTGTTCCGTGTTCGCGTTCCGTGAATTTTTAGCGATTGCTATCCAGCCACTCGGCCAGGGCGGCAACAACCGCACGGTTATCATCATCCAGACCCACCGACAAGCGCAGGCTCCGGGGCAGCCCATAGTTGGCTACCGGACGCAGGATCA
>JBFFTZ010000190.1:0-5505 GCA_041571575.1 Gammaproteobacteria bacterium
CAGAGCCTGCCCCTGAACTGGCGAGGCATCGCACAGGGGGTAGCTGCCGCAGGCCTGGTCCTGTTCCTGCCCTACTGGTACACACAGATTCTTCCCTCTCCCTACATCCACGCCTTGAGCCGCAGCGAGACCAGCTTCTCCGATGCCGATGATGCCTACGGGACGCTGCGTAGAATTCCCGGGTACAGTGACACCGCATTGCGCTTGTACCACGGATACCTGGCCGAGCAGGGACAGTTGGGAACCGAATTGCTGGAGGTTCAGAAGGCCGCTGACAGATTGATAACCGAGTTGGGCGACAGTGAGACCGCCGAGCAAATTATCGGGAGTTTCTGGTCACGTAAGGCGGCACAGGTGGAACGCCTGGAAGACAGGGACGCCGCGTTGGTGTTCAGGTTGCGTGCCCTTGAGGTAGACCATTCCCGTTCTCGCAAGCACATCAGTGCCCTGGTAGCTGATGACTATCAGGCTCTACTGAGTACCATCAGACCGGCCGGTCGCCTTGATCGGGCCGTTCTGAGTTCGGATGGGTCATCACTGGTAACGGTTGAGTCGGGTAACCGTATCCGGCGTTGGGACACCGCTTCCGGGAGTTCCCGGGACGGCCGGGAACTGGATTTGTATGCCCAGGAATTCATCCCCCTGGGAAGACATCTTTTTGTCCCCCAAAAAGGCAAGCTCAAAGACCTGGAATTGAGGATTACGCTGAATCACTTCCGGCCTGATGACCTGGTGGCCATTCTGACCTCTCCCTCTGGCAAGTCCATCTCGCTTCCACTGTCGGCGGCAGGTGAGGCCAGGGAAGTGGATTATATTTTTAATACGGCGACCTACGCGTTCAGCGGCTCCCATGCCCGGGACTTGAAGCAATTGGCCGGTGAGCAAAGAGAAGGCACCTGGACGCTCTCGCTCGAGGATCGCGAGGAAGGTGTAACCGGAACGCTGGTGGCTTGGGGGTTGCAGTTCTCACCTGATGCGGTGGCCGTGGAATGGGACAAGCTGGAGGCGCCCTTACAAATTCCTGACCCCCGCAACACAGCCCAGGTGAGGGTGGAGTTGGGGCCTGCCGGTCGCCTCGCGGCGGCGGTCTCGGCTTATGACGATCCGCGAGGATACATCCTGACCTGGGACTTGCTTGGACGCGAGGAACTGGCGCGGATTCCCGAACCGGCCGGGGCATCCACCGTATTGTTTGCAATGCAGGGAGAGGCCCTGGTGGTGGCAGGCGCTTACGCCACCACCGTCAGCGTGCGGGATGCCCGCAGCGGTGCCTTGCGTTTCGAGCTCGATGGTGGGGGTCGCCTGGCTGTGCCACCGGTGCTCTCGGCGGACGGACGGTACTTGCTGTTGTCGGCCCAGCGCCAGGACCAGGGGAGCAGTTTCAGTGTCCACGACTTGTCTACCGGCAAGCGGGTGCAGGCATTGGAATTCGATACCAGCGTCACCCACGTTGCCCTGGCCCCGGGTGGCGGCCGAATGGCTGCCGCGTTCAGGGATAACCTGGTCAGAGTCTGGGACCTGGCACCGGACAGGATTCTCGCCGAATTGTTTCATTCCACACCGGTTACGGGGTTGATCTTCGACGCGTCCGGGAAGTGGTTGCTGATGAATAATCGCGATCGCAAGGCCCGGGGATGGAATCTGGAGAAGCTCAGTAGTCGCGCGCCGACACCGGACGTTGTCCTGGATAGCTGGGACGCCCGGGGCATGATCGCCGGACTGATGCCCGGCCAGGTGGTGGTCCAGGATCGCCCGGGCAGCATCATGTTGGTGGATTTGACGGGTCCCCAGGTAAGCGGTCGAAATCTGCGCCACGGACTGGGAACGGGCGCGGTAGTCGCAGAGCCGGCCTTGCCCTTGATTCCCGGGCATGAATTGTTCAGCGGTTTTTCCCTGGATTCGTCGCGATTTTTGACAGCCGAGCGCGGCGGAATCCTCAGGGTTTGGGATTTGCAGGACCAGGGTTTGTTGCCGGCCTCGGCTCTGCCAGCACCCCCGGGCAGCCTGGCGATTAGTCCTGATGGAAGTACCCTGGCATGGGGCAATGCCGAGGGTGAAGTATTACAAAAATCTGCCTCCGCGCAGGAGAGTCCGAAGACCAGCGACCTGGTTGGCGGCAAAGGTCATGCCGCAGCAGTGACATTCGTCAGGTATAGCGACAAGGGTGAGACCCTTATCAGCGCGGCCGAAGACGGGAGTCTGAGGCTGTGGGACCTGTCAGGCTCGGGTGGCCAGGTGAATTTCCGTAACGACCTGGGCGTGCTGCGTGAGGCGATGCTCAGCAACGACGGACAGGTTCTCGCCAGTTCGGGGGTGTATGGGGCCAGGGTGTGGAATGCGCGTACCGGAGAGCCGCGTTTTGACGTGCCCTCTCTGGGTTCGGCTCCCGTCATTGCCTTGCGGCACGATGGGAGCCAGTTGCTGGTTCAAAGTGGTGAGGGTGACTTGCAGCTCAGAGACACCCAGGCCGGTGAATTGCTCAGGACCATTGCCTTTGGTCGGGCAATTCGGGTGGCCCGCTTCAGTCCGGATGGCCGCTTCCTGGTCCTGGCGGATCGCTCCGGCGCCTTGAGTGTATGGCGCAGTGATGACTACACAATGTCGGGCAAGCCGGTGCGGCTTGGTGGCGAGGTTATCCAGGTCCGTTTTGTTCCCGGGGGCAACGCACTGGTAGCGCGCACCCATAACTGGATGCACCTGCTTGCGCTGACCACTAACGGGCTGCACGTACGGGCCAGTCGCCTGGTTGAAGCATCCGGCGGAAGCGATTCCTTCTTTTTTCCCGAACGCAGTGGCGAAGTGGTCATCATGGCTAACGCCCGCCGAGGCGGCGAACCCGTATCACAAACTCTGTATTTCGATGCTCGCGATGGCGATCCGGCCAATGACGATGCCAGCGGTATGCTTGCGGACTGGAGCAAACGACTCGGTCTGGCCATTGCTGATGATGGCAGTCTCTTGCCGCGTTCCAGTATTGATACTGATTCTGAACCGGTTCCGGATTCAACTATTGTCGGCGAGCTTTAAACGCCGGACCGAAATCCCTGGTTTGTTCATGGATTGTTCTCATTGCCGATATTCGCTTAAGGTGACTTTATACAAGCCGCTGGATTCATGGAGGAAGCGTGAAATATAAAATTATTGGAACCCTTGCTGCAGTCGCGGTTCTTTCAGCCTGTTCCAAGGAAATACCGCCAACCTCGGTTGAAGAGTTTGTCGCGAACCGGGTGTTGCTGGACGCGACCCTGGCCAGGTGTGACCTGGGTAGTACCGATACCTTTGATGACAGGAATTGCGTTAATGCACGCCGGGCGGTTGAGCGCCTGTGGCGCGAGCAGGAAAAAATTAATTCCGAGCTTCGCGAACAGGAATCCGAGCGCAAGCTACAGTTGCTCAGAGAGCAGCAGGATCGGGAAACGGCCCTGGAAGAACAGCGCAGGCTTGCCGAAGAGGAGGCCGAGAAGCAGCGCTTGTACGGGGGAACCGAATTTGATGCTGTTCCCGAAGCGCCAGAGCAGGCCCCTGAAACGGTCCCGGAAACGCCAATTCAGGAGTCGGGCGGAGATCCCGAAAAAGAGGATTCTCCGGAAGATCCGGGTAACTGATACCCCGCTTCTGAATAGGGGTTCGCCGCTTATTGCTGATCGATAGCCGCCAGGTTCATGGGCGGCAGAGGAATGTGCAGGCTGGCGGCGAAGCATCGCAGCAATTCGACCTCGAGAATCTCCTGCTTTTTATCGTGCAAGATCAGATCAGTCATGGCCTGGATTAGCCTGCGCTTGCCCCTCGGGGGTAGTTGGTCAAGCAATGTCAGGTCATCCCACAGGGCGTGTAAATCTGGCGCACCCGGGAGGAAAGCTGGGCGCTGGGAATCGGGTAGCTTGGGAAAGAGCTGCTTGTTTGCCAGTGCGAATGCCTGTTCCGCTAACTCGGTATCAACCTGGCCTGCCACTGCCAGGAAAGAAAACAGTCGTGAAATCGCCGGGAACACCTGGCGCCTGGGTTGCTTTTTCTGCAAAGGCCGCCGGGGCTTGGCCAGGTCCCTGAGGTAAACCTCGAGAACCTGCAGCAATGCGAATTCGTGGTAGTCCACCTGGCTATCGTATTCCACCAGTTCCCGGCCAAGTTCGAGAAAGAACGTGCGTTGTGCCTCCGGTAATCGGCGCAGTGCCGGGAAACTCAGTTCAAGCACGGGAAGGCGGAACTGCCTTGGCAGCTCTGCCAGTTGCTGCTGCTGTTCAAGGATGCCCTGGGCTGCCTGTGTCCCCAGCTTGGCGGCCAGCAACTTGAGCTGTGCATCTCGCTGGGATTCGTCGGGGTTGAGGAACAAGGCCATGATTACCCTGGGTGCAGCCTGGGTTGAGTGGATGTCCTCCAGCATTGCCACAGGCAGTGATTCCAGCATTCCGGCGGCCTGTTCGATGTGTGCCGAGGCCGGGCCGCCGGCAAGGCTGGCGATGGTTGCGCCGTCCAGTTGCTGGACGCCCGCCGCGAGTCCCATCGCGCCAGGTCCCGGGGTGACCGCGCCCGGCCTGGATTCGATGGTTCCCTTGAAGCTGGGGTCCAGCGCCCGGATGCGATCTTCCAGGGGTGGATGGGTGGACATCATCCGGGAGAAGAAGCGCATGCCACTGGCGAACAGCATGTGGCTGACCTCTTCAGTGTTTGCGGAGGACATGCGGGAACCCGCTCCCAGCCCCGCGATTTTTTTCAGGGCGCCGGCAATTCCTGCGTTTTGGCGGGTGAACTGGACCGCGGAGGCATCAGCCAGGTATTCCCGCTGGCGAGACACTCCGGCCTTGATGAGCCTTCCGAAAAAGACCCCAATCGATCCGATCAGGAACAGGGACACGCCAAGGAACATGATCGCCGCGACGGCGCTTCCGCCGTTGCGATCGGAGCTCCGGACCTTGAACCTGCCCCACTTGCCCGAGCGCAGCAGCAGACGTCCGATCTGGCTTATTGCCAGGATGCCGAAGATGGTTCCCATGAGGCGCAGGTTCAGGCGCATGTCCCCGTTCAGGATGTGCGAGAACTCGTGTGCGATCACACCCTGCAATTCATCCCTGTTCAATTGCTCCAGCGTTCCCTGGGTAACCGCGACCACCGCATCAGACTGGGTGAAACCTGCGGCGAAGGCGTTGATCCCCGATTCATGCTTCAACACGTAAATTTCGGGTACCGGGACAGAGGAGGCAATGGCCATTTCTTCGACCACGTTTCGCAGGCGTCGCTCCAGTGGGTCCCGGGTGCTTGGAGAGACTGCAGTGCCTCCCAGTGACTCTGCGACTGTGGATCCTCCTCCGCGAAGACTGAAGATGCGGAAGGCACTGGAGCCGATGATGATTAGCAGGGTGATCCCGGTGACCCCTGCCACAAAGCCGGGGTTTTGCTGGAGCCAGTACGAAAGCGGCACAGATGCGGGCCGCATTCCTCCCAGCAAGAACCCGGCCACCAGGTTAATCGCTAAGACTATGCACAGCACGGCAGTAATGAATAGCAAAA
>JBFFTZ010000191.1:0-5499 GCA_041571575.1 Gammaproteobacteria bacterium
CCATCAGCGTGGCCCATGTCAACGTGGGTCACGTGAAATACCACCTCCTGAGCCTGCTCCATCGGCCCGTCGGTGATAGCCAGTGTCAACGTGCCTGCAGGTTCGATGGCCGCCGGGTCGGAGGTGCCACCACAGGAGGCGAGCAGTCCCGTAAGAAGAATCATGGAAAGTGCAGAAAAGGATTTCATAGGAAGTGTCCCAAAAAAAAGTGAAAATCGGGAATAGCTAATTAAATATCAGCGCAACCTATTTAACAATAAGTGCTTAGACTTAGTTGCCAACGAGCGACACATCAATGATCACTTCAGAAATTGGGGACAGTCACCAATTAATGGCAGCCCGCCCAGGGAAAACCGCGAAAAAGGTGACTGTCACCAATTAAATTCGACCGACCGCCTTGAGTCCCCGGGCCGAGCGCCCCGCCCACCAGGCGTCGAAGGCGAACAAGCCCACGGCAGTCCAGATCAGGCCAAAGCACATGGCATTCGCCATGGTGAATTGCTCACCGTAGGCCAGTCCCACACAGAATTGCATGGTGGGACCGATGTACTGGATAAACCCGATTACCGACAAATCCAGTCGCCGCGCCGCCAGGGCAAACGCCAGCAGCGGCAACACCGTGAGAGGCCCCGCCAGCAGCAGGCCAATCATCATATCCGGCCGCTCCGGCGTGAATACCGACTGCCCGGTATTGAGCAGGTACAACAGGTAGATGCCGGCAATGGGCAACACCACCAGCACCTCGATGAACAGGCCCGGCATGCCACCCACCGCCACCTGCTTGCGAATCACGCCGTAACAAGTAAACGAGATCGCCAGGATGATAGAGACATAGGGGAACTCGCCTCCGCTGACGGTCAGCACGGTCACCCCGGCAACGGCGAGCATCACTGCCACGACCTGGTTTCGCCGAAGTCGTTCGCCAAAGAACGCCACACCTATCAACACGTACATCAAAGGGTTGATGTAATAGCCCAGGCTGGCCTGAAAAATGTGCTCGTTCTGCACCGCATAAATGTAGGTGAGCCAGTTCACCGAGATGACCAGGGCCGACAGCGCCAGGAACCCGAAAGTCCGCTTGTGGGCCAACGCCCGCTTGACCTCCGGCCACTGTTTCCTGGCCAGGATAATCAATGCCCCAAATGGCAGGGACCACACGATCCGGTGGGCCAGCATCTCCAGCGCTTCCACGTCGGAGACTATCTTGAAATAAATCGGGAACAGCCCCCACATGGTGTAGGCCACCAGCGCGGCAATAATCCCGTGGCGGGTACGCTGCTCGGCGCTCTCTTCGAGATTGTTGGCGGGAGACTGATTCACATGATCACTTCTGCGGATCCAAACCGGGAGTGTAAGGGCCAACGGCCTCTATTGGCCGATCATCTCACTGAAACTGCCCGGCGGGAGAGTTATTTGTAAATATACTGCGGGAGTGCCCGGGGAATCACGGGATATACTTGTAACGCTCCATCTGCACCCGGTGATTGTCGACAATTTTCTGCACCTGGGCATCGCTGAGCTTTTCCCGCCACTGATTTTTTCTGCCATGGCGGAAAAACGAATTCGAAATCTCATGCTTCTCCACAAAGCCTCGCTTCTGCTCCTGGGCTCTGAGTTGATCGAAGGATGAATGCTTTATCGCCTTCTTCAGGCGGGCCGGATCCTTCCTGAGATTGAGAAAGGACTCCACTTTTCGAAACGCCTTGCGCGGATCGCTGAGCAGATCCTCATAGCGCAAGACCAGCAAGGCGGGGTTTTCTTCCCGGGTCCAGCTTTCCACGTGCATCGACCAGGACGTAATGATCTGGGGAACATTTTCCGCCTCGTTGGGGGTCCCGGTCATCTCCTCGGCCATGTAGTCAATCGTCTGGTCTATCGAATAATTGAAGTAGTTCGACATGGACAGGGTCACGTCCAGGGGATTCCTGACGATATAGATAGCACTGGAGGTCACCGAAGCCTCATGCAAGGGATAGCCTTCAAACTCCCCATAGTAATTGTGAGTTTTCACAAACACCGTGCCATTGGCCTGCTGAGCAATGTCTTGCTGAACCCTGGGCCGAAGCGCACAAATCTGCTCGACGCTTAGATCAGTGGTCTTTTGCCCCTCTTCCAGATACTTCTGAAACCGGTGCGCATAGGACTCAGCGGTGGATACCTGGTGCAGGGAATTGATATCTACTGGCCGATCAGAATTTTGCAGGTAGTTTTCCAAAAATGCCCGAACCCAGGTGTTCCCGGATTTCGGATAGGAAGCGATCCAAAGCAAATTCCCCATGAGTATTCCCTGGCGCTGCCGAAAACATCCCCGCAGCCGTGTCAATCAAGTGTGAATTCAGCCAAAAGTGAGAGCCCGTATTATCGAAGCTGGTTCGATGATTCACAACCTTTTGCCCAACCTCAGACAGCCTGGCCCCAGCCCCATTGAATACCAGCGGCCACAGCCGACCCAGTACAAAAGAATGCTACCCGGGAAGCCTGACTACCAGGCAGGCGCCATCTGTGTAGGTTCCATCCAGTTCCAGGGTTCCGCCATGGGCCTCAACAACCAGCTTGGTCAGGTACAAGCCCAGGCCGGCACCCCCGGTCTGCCGCGTACGTGAGGGGTCGCCCCTGAAAAACGGCTCGCCGATGTTGTCTGCCTGCTGTCGCGAAAATCCAGGTCCATGATCACGCACCTGGATCACCAGGTCCCCCTGCTCTTGCGAGACCTCCAGGCTTACCGGGCCCGAGTCTTCCCCGGAATACCTCAGGGCGTTGCTCAGCAGATTCTTGATCAGCAGGATCAGCCGGGTGTCGTCCACATTGGCCACTATGGAGTCATCCGCGAATTGCACTTCTATCCTTGCTTTGTCCCGGGCAAAGTAGGTGTCAACAAGCTGATCCACCAGTTCCCGGACATTCACCTCGGTGCGATTCAGGGACGCGTGACGTGTATTGAGCCTTTCGGCTTCGAGCAAGGTGGAAACAATCTGCTCCATCTCGGTGATTTCTGCCCGCAGATTCTCTTTGCCTTCACCGTCATCAATGAACTCAAGCGACAAGCGCAGCCGTGACAGTGGCGACCGCAATTCATGACTGATACCCAGCAGTAGCTGCCGCTTGGCATCCAGCATTCCCCTGACATCGGCGGCCAGCTTATTCACGTCCTGGGCAAGGTCGCCAAGCTGATCATTACGGAAGTCGTCTATCCGGTGATCGAAATCTCCCTTGCCTATTCTCGCCGTACCCTCGCGAATAGAGTCAATCGGCCGGAACAAGTAGCGCACGAAAACATACGCCAGGGCCAGCAGCAGCAAGCCTATGCTCAGGATGATAGGCAAAAAGTCCAGGCGGGAAGATCTATCCGCAATTCGTGGCGTGGAAACAATAATCGCGTAGGGTCCCTGGATAATCTTCATGAACCGATGCTTGTCCAGCACGGCGAACTCGACATTTTCCAGCTCGTCAAGCCAGGAGCCCGGCTCCTCGCCAAAAAACGAACTGGTGCCAAAACTCAAGTCGCCTGCCTCCGGGAAATTCGGGTCAGACGCCCAGTCCAGGTCCGGTCCCTTGATGCGAATATCAACGGGTACCTTCTGGGTAATCGCAATTGCCCTATCTATGCGGGGCGGACTCCCGATATCCTGCCGCACATAGTCCACATGCAGGGAAAGGTGACCACTGATCAAGCTGCGCAGGTCGTCGTCTGAATAAACCCAGCGCAATGCCATGGTTGAGCCATAGACAAACAGCACGGCCAGGGCGACAAAGATTGCCAGCAGACGAAACGACAGTGACCGAGGCAGAGTCTTAAACATCGTCTTCGCGTCTTGCAATGAATGAATACCCCATTCCCCAGATCGTCTCGATAAAACGCGGCGGCTTGACCGAATCGCCCAGCTTGTTTCGCAAACGGCTGACCATGATATCCACTGACCGGGTCAGGATGGCTGCATCTATACCCCTGAGCTGATTCAGAATCTCGTCCCGGGAGACTTTCTTGCCGGCACGCTGCGCCAGCACCACCAGCAATTCGAATTCCATTGAGGTTAAATCAACCCCCGCTCCATCTACCGTGACTTTCCGGGCACCCTTGTCTATCTCCAGGCCTTTGAATTTCAGCAGCTGCTGATCCGTACCCGGAGCGTCGAGCCGGCGCAGGATCGTCTGTATTCGGGCCACCAGTTCCCGAGGTTCAAACGGTTTGGCGACATAGTCGTCCGCGCCTATTTCCAGGCCGGAGATCCTGTCATATACGTCGCCACGAGCTGTCAGCATAATGATCGGAATGTTGCTGGTCTTTCGAACCTCCCGGCAGATTTCAAATCCATCACGTCCCGGAAGCATCACGTCCAGCAACAACAGGTCAGGCTCGCTCCTGGCCAACTTGAGCAACCCCTCGTCCGCATCCCCGGCGCACTCCAGGGTGATTCCGAATTGTTTCAGGTAGGCCTTGAGCAATTCAGAATGCTTGCGGTCGTCATCTATCAAAAGAACCTTGATCATGGGTCAATCATATCCCCAAAGGGGACCGCCATGTCACTGATAAACCAACAAGTTACAAACAGATACAAATTGAAACCGCTGTGTAATCAATTCCCCGGCAAGTCCGCGCACAATCAGCGCTCAACTTCACCGAGGATGGACCAATGAGAAAGCTTCTACCCCTTACAGTGATAGCCGCAAGCCTGAGCCTTGCCGGCTGTTTACATGATGATGACGTTGCAACTTCGCCTGTGCAGAACATGCCGGTTGAGTATTTCAAACTCCAGGTTCTTCATGCTTCCCCTGATGCCCCCGCAGTTAACGTGATGGTTGACGGCGCAGAGGCGCTGGGCGGTGTGGACTACAAGGTCGGCTCCGCCGCGCTGGAACTCGAAACCGGTGAATACGAGATCACCGTGAACGGCATCACCCCCGCTGGCGACGTCCCTGTCATCGGCCCGGCAGCTTTGACCTTCGCCGCCGACACCTTGTACAGCGTGATTGCGGTGGGTGATGTGGCCAACATTGAACCCCTGATTCTTGAGCAAGAGGACACTCCGGTACCCGCAGGTTTTGCACGCCTTAGAGTGGTTCACGCTGCCCCCATGGCCCCCACTGTTGACGTCTTCGCCACCGCACCGGATGCCGACCTTTCCGCCGCAGCAGCCGTCGGCACCTTTTCATTCAAGGGCGATTTGGGACCCATCGAAGTTCCGGCCGGCGACTACCAGATTCGTGTCGTGCCGGAGAATGTGGATCCCGCGGATCGCGACACCTCCAAGGTCTTTGACTCCGGGACGGTGTCTCTGGCTGATGGGGACAACTTCCTGATCAGCGCCGTTGAGAATACGGCTACCGGTGGCGCCCCGATCAGCCTGGTGGTCCTGACCGGCCAAGGCTCGGCAGAAATCCTGGACATCAATACGCCGGCAGACGTGCGAGTCGTTCACGCGTCACCTGACGCTCCGGCAGTGAGCATCTTTGTCAATGACAACTTCGAGACCCCTGCGGTCCCGAGCCTGGCGTTCACCG
>JBFFTZ010000192.1:0-5496 GCA_041571575.1 Gammaproteobacteria bacterium
CCCATCGCAAGGAGCTGAATCGCGGTCCCAGCGGCGCACTCAGGAAACTGTCTCGCTTTGAAAGCGCTTGGCGCGCATATCTTCCGACCAGTAGTTGGCCGGCCAGCCGCCTTTCAATTTCAGCTGCCGGACGAAATCCAGGGGCACTGGCAGTTGCTGCCAGACCGATGGCAGGTACACGGCGTGACGCCAGTGCTCCTCCAGTAACAGGCCGTCGATGTCCGGCCGCAAGGTACTTAGCAGGTCCTGTTCGCTGGAAACCGGCATGTCTTGCATGGGGCTCAAAATAGAGATTTCCAGGGTCAGTTGATCTATCTCTTCCTGCGTCAGCGAAGGAAATCTCGGGTCACGAAATCCGGCAGAGAACGCTGCCCTCGCCACGGCTTTCGCCAAGGGCTCGCTAGCTTCCATGGACCCTATACAGCCGCGAAGAAGTCCGTCCTTGTGCAAGGTGACGAAGCACGCCGCCGGCTCGGCAAGCTTGTCGGGCAGTGCATCCAGGTCCGGCTCAAGGGGCCGGCCATATTGCAACCCGTGGCGCAGGCTCTGCCACGCTATCTGGAGCAACGCGTCTTGTTGGTCTTTATCAAGCTTCATACAACGCAAACGCTCCATAGCCGACCACCCGGTCATGCGGGCCCGCCGTATCGCCTGAATTGCGAAGATCCCGGACCTCGATTTTCATGTCGCGCCGATGGGCAGCCAACAACATGCCATTCAGTGGATAGCAACCACAGGCTTGTTCTCCCCGCAAGTCAGGCTGCAAGGAAAGTATCTTCCGGGCAGTGGCTTGATCCTGGGTCTGTGCCGACGCATAGGGCAGGTAATGACTAAGGTCGGTACTGATTACTATCAGGGTCCCTGCGTCACCCCATTCACTTTCGATCAAGGCGGCTACATCGCCAGGATCGCAGGCTCCCACCACCACCGGCAGTAATGTGAACTCACCCAGGCAGCGCTGGAGAAACGGTAACTGGACCTCAAGGCTGTGTTCACGCAAGTGAGCGTCATCCCGAACAGCAACACCCTTCAACTCGGATACTCGCCGCACTCCCTCCACATCCAGCGCGATGCGACCCAGCGGTGTCTCGAAGCTACTCGACCCGGGCACGGCCATACCGTGCAACGCCACCTGGTGCGACGGCCCGAGGAGCACCACTCGACTTATGAGGTCGCGAAAGTTGTTCAGCAAGGCGTACGCCGACGCGGCCACTGTGCCGGAATAGATATAGCCCGCATGGGGAACGATAAGCGCCTTTGGGCAGGTAGCCGGGGCAGTCAAACTATTGGATAGAAAACCGTCAACCTGGGTGGCGAGTTGGCGCGGCTCACCCGGGTAAAACATCCCGGCCACGGCGGCCGACCTCACATCATTAGAGAACATCTCATCGCACCTCCTTTGCGGTCAGCCACGATTTACAAGTCCATGTAGTGTGGGCGTATACTCAACAATAGGCTTAATGCCCACGTGATCAATTGTGGAATATGTCTACTAATATCGACACTGTCGTTACGACACGCTACTGGCACTTACTGGATAACGGGAAGGTACAGTGCGACTTGTGCCCCCGCTTTTGCAAGTTGAGGGAAGGGCAGCGTGGCTTGTGCTTTATTCGCGGTCGCGAACAAGACCAAATCAAGCTTTTCAGTTATGGTCGATCCAGCGGTTTTTGCATAGACCCGATAGAGAAAAAGCCCCTTAATCACTTCTTGCCCGGAACCCCGGTGCTGTCCTTCGGCACAGCCGGCTGTAACCTGGCCTGCAAGTTTTGTCAGAACTGGGACATGAGCAAGTCGCGGGAAATGGACACCCTGGCCGACGAGGCTTCACCGGACATGCTTGTGAGCGCCGCCCTGGAGCACCACTGCAAGAGCATTGCCTATACCTACAACGACCCGGTGATATTTACCGAGTACGCGGTCGATGTGGCAAAAGCCGCCCACCTGAAAAACATTAAAAGCGTGGCAGTAACCGCCGGCTATATTTGCCCCGAGCCCCGCAAGGATTTCTTCCAGCACATTGATGCGGCGAACATTGACCTGAAAGCCTTCACTGAAGACTTCTATCACAAGATTTGTGGCGCCCACCTGAAGGACGTGCTTGAAACCCTGGTATATGTCCGGCACTCAACCGACACCTGGCTAGAACTCACTACGCTGTTGATTCCCGGTGAAAACGACTCTGATGCGGAGTTGGAAAAAATGACGCGCTGGGTGGTAGCCGAGCTTGGGCCCGATGTTCCCATGCACTTCACTGCATTCCATCCGGACTGGAAAATGATGGACCATCCGGCCACCCCGCCGAAGACCCTGACCCGGGCCAGAGAACTGGCCATGGCAAATGGCGTGCGGTACGCCTACACAGGCAACGTCTATGATCCAAAGGGTCAAAGCACTCATTGCCATCAATGCCAGGCAACGCTGATAGCGCGCAACGGCTACTGGCTGGAAGGCTGGGGCCTGGACGATAACGGCCGCTGCAGCAATTGCAGCACACCTTTACCCGGCGTGTTCGAATCGCGCCCCGGGCACTGGGGCAACCGCCGGGTACCAATCAGGATGGCCAGCTGAAGAGCTCAACCGCCGACTTTGCGATAAGTGCCTACCAATTCAGCCCGAGCCAGCACATGTCCTTCCATAGCCTTCATTAGCGCGGCTTTATCGGGAAAAGACAAATCCGGCAATTCCGCGTCCAGGGCGAAAAGGGTATGGAAATAGCGATGGCGCCCGATGGGTGGGCACGGACCGCCATAGCCAACCTCGTGCCAGTCGTTCTTCCCCTGCAAGGTTCCTTTGGGAAGTTCTGAAATTACTACTGCCTCGGGCAGTGCCTGGACACTGGGGGGAATGTTGTATAGCAGCCAGTGTACCCACTCCCGGGTGGGGGCATTGGGATCCGGCACATCCGGATCGCAAACCATCAGTGCCAGGCTCTTTGCCTCATCGGGCACTCCCGCCCAGAACAGCGGTGGAGAAAAATTATCGCCTTCACAGGTGTAGAGAGTCGGAATCTCGCACCCCTGTTCAAAACCTTGTGACCGTAATTCCAGCATTGCTACATCCTTGGAGCGCGCCTCCTTCAGTTCAGTGGGGTGAAATTAAATTTCTGTCCGGCGACGGTGGCTTCGTACATCAGCCCGCCCTTGGCCAGGGTAAATACCGCCACACCGTTGCTGTAACCGGCATTCGCCGATGCGCCGGCGGTGATTGCCACAGCAGACGCCTGGGCGCCAAATTCAAAATTGCCCCTCCGGAAATCATCCAGGTCGGATCGATCCCGGAAAAATATTATTTCGCTATATGCCTGACCGCCCAACTGCAGGCCAATTGTCAGCTGGGTAATCGAGCTGTAACCCACCAGGCGTCCACGCTCGTAGACCTCGCCTTTTCCATAGGCGCCGCCGACACCCATGCCACCTTTTCCTACCGTGGGGAAAATGGCATACCCCTGGGCGTTATCAAAGAACCGTGTAATGCCGGGATCAGAATTCTTGAAGTTTGCCACGGCCTCAGCGACGGAACTGCTATTCGCATTTTGTTCAGAAGGCTTCGCACTGCGACTGGGATCCCAGCCGGTGCTGGTCTCGCTTACAGCGCAAGCGCCAAGACCCAGAATAGAAATCAATGCCAACGCTGTATATCGCTTCATGCTTTTTCACCTGAAAATTTTTCAACACGCTAGTTTAAAATTATAGCAGAACCTGGGTTCACACCGACTTGGCGGAATTATTCTTCCTTGTCTTCTTTGACGCCTGGCTGGCCCCCTGACAGAGTAATTCCGGGAGACACCGAACGCAGGTGCAAATCTCGTTGCGGGAAGGGAATCTCGAAACCTGCCTGGTTCAGCGCTTCGTAAATCAACACGGCCAATTCGCTGGACACCCTGTAAAACTCTTCGAAATCCTTGATCCAGACCCGCACTGAGAAATCCAGCGAGCTGTCTCCAAAGCCCTTGAATATTATAGAAGGCGCCGGATATGGCAGCACTTCCTTATGAGCATGCGCTGCTGCAGCCAACACGTCCAGGACCTTTTGTGGATCCGAGCCATAGGCGACGCCTACAGGAACATCCAAGCGACGAGTACGGTCGGACAGCGTCCAGTTCACGACTTCCGAGGAGATCAAATTTCCATTGGGTACGATCACCTCAGCGCCGTCATAGGTGCGAACCGTACTGGAACGGAACCCGATCCTGAGCACATGCCCGATCAGTGCGCCGACCTCAATGGTGTCGCCCACCTGTATCGGTCTCTCAAACATCAGAATCAGTCCCGAAACAAAGTTGTTCACGACATTCTGCAGGCCGAAACCAATGCCGACGCCCAATGCGCCGGCAACGATCGCGAACCGGGACAAGTCAATACCGGCGACAGAGATTGCAATAAAGAAGCCGATCGCGAGGATGCCGTAATTAACCAACATGGAAACTGTATTGGGCAATCCCCGGGGCAGCTGTACCCGCGGATAAACCTCTTCTTCCAGCAGGAATCGTATAAAGCGTGATAGCAGTGTCGCCACATAGAGCGACAAGGCGAAAGCGATCAGGTCCAGGGCAGACAAGTCCATACTTCCCAGCTGCGCCCGGTGAGAGATCATTTCAACAAAGTGCTTGACGAACCATTCACGCACATTGAAAAAGCTCAGGCTGGCGTCTAGCCATACGATGAAACCAAGAGCCCGAAGCCCCGTGAATACGCGCTCCTGGAACAAATCTCGATGGCGGTGCAACGCCTTGAACTGCGGGACAGCCCTGACATGCAAAACAACCTCGATAGTTATTTCAAGGATCATCACGCCCGCCGCCAGCACCACGGCGGCGGCCATGGAGTAAACACTACCCATGGTGATGGTTTCGGCAAGGCTTACGTTACCAAGCACATTGGAGACGACGCCCACAGCCAGTAGTGGCAACGCCCACCGGGAAACGACTCTTACCCATCGCCACCAGCGACTCTCGCCCTCGCCCGCCGGGGCAACTTTACCCAGGTATGCCATGAACCATGCCGCGGCGAGATTCACGCCCAGCAATCCAACACGCTCCAACGTACTAATATGACTCGCCAATTCAATGAACTTTGTCGCGACGAAAAGGCCGATAGTGATGTACAGCAGTTTGCGAATCCGGCCACGAAGAATGGGGTGCAAGACCATTGCGGTAAACACCGCGATCAACAAGGCTCGTGCATCCTGAACGCGCAAGGGTAGGGAGGCATAGAAAATTGCGCTAATCAGCAACACCAGCAGTAGGGCCATGGAAACCGGCGCGGAAAAAAGCACTACCGCCTTATTCAGGAATTCTTTTTCTTCCCATTGCTTGCGTCGTCTTGCCAGTGAAAGGGTTAACCACAGCAGCGCGATAAGAAGCAAGCCGTGGACAATCAGAGTGGTACGGTAGAGCTCAAAAAAGCTTTGCCACTTAATCTCGGGCACGATTGGCGATGCGGCCCGGTCTTTGCCCTGGACTTCGCCTTCAGGTTGCTCACTGAAGACTTGCCA
>JBFFTZ010000193.1:0-5483 GCA_041571575.1 Gammaproteobacteria bacterium
CACGAAGTCGCTACCTGTGCGCAGACACCCTGAGTGAGGCAGATATCCGCCTTTTCGTGACCCTGGTGAGGTTAGATGCGGTATACGTTACTCACTTCAAGTGCAACATTCGGCGGATCGTCGATTATCCGAATCTTTGGGGCTTTACCCGGGACATCTATCAAATTCCCGGTGTGGCGGAGACGGTGAATATGGAGCACATCAAGCGCCACTATTTCGAGTCTCACCGGCACATCAATCCATTCGGCATCGTGCCTGACGGGCCGGAGCTGGACTTCACCACGTCTCACGGCAGGGGATAGGCTTGCTCGGCGATGGCTTTGCCGTCGGCTAGACCCGGCTCCCCATCTAAAAAAGCCCCTGCTTCAGAAATTGAAACAGGGGCTTTTTTGTCGTGTCTGTGCCTAGCGCCTGCGGGGCAAGGGCCTGGTGGCGGAGGGCAGCTGCGACGGCCTTCCACCCGGTGGCCGTGTCCCCGGTGGCCGGCTTGGAGGAGGGCCTACCGGTCGTCCGTAACCCGGGAGGTAGCGGTAGTAGGGGTCATACCATCCACTGCCACCGTAATAACCGTAGCTCACACCGACATGGACACTGGTGCTGTCGCAGCCGAGGCCGCTGGATCAGCGCTGTACAGCTCTCGCCACAGCCACTCGCCATGGGTTGATCTGTAGTCTTCCGGATCGCCGCTGGAGGAGCGTATCAAGCCCACCAGGGCTTGGTCGGGTCCCATCACGATGGCGAACTCTCCGCGCTGATCAAAGCTGCGACGGCTGAGTACGGTTCGTCCTCCAGCGTCGGCTACCAGCTTTTCGGCGCGAGCCACGTCGTCTACCGACATGTAGTGAATCCAGCGTCCATAGGGCGTTTGCTCGTCAGGTGCCTCGTGGTAAGCGAGTCCGGCGACTGGACGACCCTCGATCGTAAACAATCCATAGGTTTCCTGGGCTGGACGAATTTCCTGCCAGCCCAGGTTGAATAGTGAGGTGTAGAACGTCTTGACGCTCTCCACGTCATCGGTCACCAGGTCGGCCCAGACGAATTTACCTGCCAGCACCTTGTTGCTTGGCGGATCGGTCAGGGGTGGGAGCCCGGGCTCTGAAGTTTGGACAGCTGGCGCAGTCAGTAACAGCGCCATGGCAGTCATAGTAATTATTTTCAACGTCTGCTAACTCCATTCCTTGGTAGGTGGTGCCCAATATGGGGACAGTAACATGGCAATGCGCAAGGGTTAGGCACTGATTGGCCAGGAGTCTGCGAGCCGCAGAACCGCGTGGGAAGCATTACACGGGGCTATAGCGGGAGGCGAATTAGCGAGACAGCATTCCGGATTGGAATCCATCGAGATTTCGCTCATCATCAAAATACGCTGCTGCGCAAGATCAAGGAGGGAGGCGTCGTGCCTCGCACATATAAAACCCAAACAATGCGCTGGACCGTGGTTGTGCTAATGCTGATTGTGCTGGCATTGCTTTTGTTCGAGATTGCAATATTGTAATCGCTTAACGGATCACGGTCGTCTGGAGTGCCTGTCCAAACAAGATGGGCAGAAAGGTAGGCTCGTGGCATAGTCTCGGGATGTTAATGACTTCCCGGACCGATGCGATGAAGATAGTAGCCGCCCTGTTTCTCTTGTTTAGCCTGAACTTGTCCGCCGCTGAGTTGAGCATCGAGCGCTTGTTCGACTCTCCATCTTTGTCGGGTCCAACTCCGCAATCTCTGAAGATTTCACCTGACGGCAAGCTGGTGACCTTTCTGCGTGGCAAGCAATCCAAGCAGTTCGAACTGGATTTATGGGCCTGGAACATCGCCAGTGGCCGGGAGACCCTGCTAGTGGATTCGGCGACCCTGGTTTCCGGCGATGGCGAACTGTCTGATGCAGAGAAGGCCCGGCGGGAGCGCCTGCGCATTGGCCAGCTCAGTGGCATCGCGGCCTACGACTTTTCTTCTGACGGCCGTCGCCTGCTGTTTACCCTACAGGGAGAGGTGTATGTATTTGACCTGGGGGATAAGAAGGGAGTGAAGCGCCTGACCGACAGTGCTTCTCAGGAAATTGACCCGCAACTTTCGCCGGGCAACACCTTTGCCGCATATGTGAGAGATCAGAATTTATATATTCGGCCGCTTGCCGCTGCCGAAGAACTGCCCATAAGCAGTGACGGCAATGGCGCGGTGGCTTACGGGATGGCCGAGTTCATCGCCCAGGAAGAGATGGATCGCTACACCGGGTATTGGTTCTCTTCCGATGATTCGCGCATTGCCTACACCCGGATTGATGAGTCCGGCGTTCAGTTGGAAGAGCGCACCGAGATTTACGCGGATGGCGCCCGCAGTTTCAAGCAGCGCTACCCGGCGGCGGGAACTGCCAACGCAATGGTGCAATTATTCGTCAGGGATCTGGATTCCGGTGAAGTTCGCGAAATGGACCTGGGCGAGAACAAGGATATCTATCTTGCCCGGGTGGACTGGTTCCCGGACAACCGTCACCTGGCGGTGCAACGCCAGAGCCGTGACCAGAAAACCCTTGAGCTGATCAAGTACGACACCCTGACCGGCGAGAGCCAGGTGCTGGTGACCGAGACCAGTGATGCCTGGGTGGATCTGCACAACGACCTGCACTTCCTGGAGCGCCAGGACGCCTTTACCTGGAATTCGGCGCGCAGCGGTTATGACCACCTCTACCTGTATTCCAATGATGGCAAGTTGATTCGACAGCTTACCCGGGGAGAGTGGGTGGTGACCGCCGATCGCCGGGCGGAGTCTTCCATCAAGGCGGTGGACGAGGAAAACGGATTTCTCTATTTCACCGGAACCTACACGACACCCATCGAGCGGCACCTTTACCGGGTGAGCCTGGATGGCAGCGCCGCCGACAAACCTGAAAAGATCACTACCGGTTCAGGTTGGCATTTCGTCAATATGGATAAACAGGGAAGTGCTTACCTGGACAGCTTCTCCTCACCGGACCGTCCTCCACAGGTGAGCCTGCATAATTCCGATGGCAAACGTCTTGCCTGGATTGCCGAGAATCCCCTGGACAAGACCCATCCGTATTACGAGTACCTGGGCGGCCATGGCGAGACAGAATTTGGCATCCTGACGGCTGGGGACGGGCAGTTACTGCACTATTCGCTGATTAAGCCCGCGGAATTTGACCCTGCCAGGCGTTACCCGGTGGTGGTTGTGGTTTATGGCGGTCCGGCCGGGCAGCGGGTCAAGAGGTCCTGGGGTGGTGGGTTCGAGCAGTGGCTAAGTCGCCAGGGTTACCTGGTATTCGCCCTGGATAACCGGGGTACGCCGGATCGGGGCGTGGCCTTTGAGACGCCGATTTACCTGAAGGCGGCCACCGTGGAAGTTGACGATCAACTGACGGGGGTGGAATTCCTCAAGGCCCTGGAATTCGTCGACCCTTCCCGCATAGGAATTTACGGCTGGAGCTACGGTGGCTACATGGCCCTGATGTGCGCAATGAAAACCGATGTTTTCGCGGCGGCCGTCTCGGGTGCACCGGTTACAGACTGGCGTTTGTATGACACCCATTACACAGAACATTACATGGGCGACCCCCGGACGGTTCCCGAGGCCTATGACGATGCCAGTGTGTTGAGTTATGCCACCGGGCTGAAGACTCCCTTGCTGGTCATGCATGGGATGGCTGATGACAACGTGCTGTTCACCCATTCAACAAAATTGTTCGAGCTTTTACAGCGCGAAAACATCCCATTTGAGATGATGACCTATCCGGGCGAAAAGCATGGATTGCTTAGAAACCCCGGCGTGGGAGTGCACGGCTATGGCGCCATCGCTGCATTCCTGGGCAGGCATCTTGGACCCGGTAAAGACTAAGACGTAATCCATCCCATTATGTGGAATTTTTTTAATTAAATCAGTTAGATAGGTAGTTATCCGCATTGCTTGAGAATGGGTCTATGGCCAACACTCTCCGAAATATCTGAATTTTCCCTGGAGAGTGTTATGAAGGTTACGGTACTTGGTGCGGGATTGGTTGGCGGTGCGATAGCCAGAGACCTGGCCCTGGATGAAGGGTTGACGGTGTTGTCTGTCGACCGTGCTTCGGATTTGCTGGAAAAATTGCAGGCCCAGGCCGCTGTCGAGACAGTCTGTGCAGACCTTTCGGACGAGACCATTCTCAAATCTGCGATCAGTGATGCAGACCTGGTGGTGAGTGCCGTCCCCGGGAGCATGGGCTACCAGACCTTGAAACGTATCATAGAAGCCGGCAAGGACGTGGTGGACATTTCCTTCTTCGGTGAAGATCCCTTCGAACTGGATGGCTTGGCCAAGCAATATGGCGTTACCGCGGTGGTGGACTGCGGCGTGGCTCCCGGCCTGTCCAACGTGATCGCCGGTTACGTGCAAAACAAGATGGAAAAAATCGACTCCTATATTTGCTATGTAGGCGGACTGCCCCGGGTACGCTCCTGGCCATACGAGTACAAAGCTGTTTTCTCGCCCCGGGATGTGCTGGAAGAGTTCACCCGTCCTTCTCGACTGGTTGAACATGGCGAACTGGTCGTGCGTCCCGCGTTGTCCGAAGTGGAACTGATCGACTTCAAGGGCGTGGGCACCCTGGAAGCGTTCAACACCGATGGTCTTCGTAGCCTGGCTCGTACCATGGACATTCCCTTTATGAAGGAAAAGACCATGCGTTACCCCGGTCACGCCAACCTGGTGCGTGCTTTCCGTGATAGCGGCTTCTTCAGCACTGAAGAAATTGATGTGGGTGGCCAGATGATCAAGCCCATCGATCTCACGGCGAAGCTGATGTTCGAACAATGGCGCATGAAAGAAGGTGAGGAAGATCTCACCGTAATGCAGGTCATCATGGACGGTCACCAGGATGGCAAGCGCGTGCGGCGCGACTTCTACCTGGTAGACAGCTACGACACGGAAACCCACACCACTTCCATGGCGCGTACCACCGGCTACACCTGTTCCATCGTGGCCCGCCAGGTGATGGAAGGCATGTTCACCCGCAAGGGAATCTGTCCTCCCGAGTACGTGGGCGCCACCACTGGTTGCTACGAGCACTTGCTGGTAGAACTGGAGCACCGGGGTATTCATGTTGAAGAAGTCGTCACCGAAACGGAAAAGAGTTCAGACGAGCGTTTTGTCAGCGTGTTCCAAAGGCAGATTGCCTGACTGATGGTGGGCGGGGCGCAAGGCCCCGCCCATCTAGATAATCCCAGTGAATATTGAGCCCGGGCGGAAACCTCGGCAGCAAAAGGATGTTTCACATGAGAAAAATGCTCTTGCTGATTATTATTGTCGTTGCCGCCTTGCAATACTTCCAGGCAGAAGAGCGGCGAGAGGTTTCTGTGCAGAAAGACTCCCCGCCTGAAGCCAGTGTTCCTGTTCAATACCAACAGATTTCATCGCCGAAACCCGTCCCCCGGTTCAGTTGCGACGGTCGCCAGTATTGCAGCCAGATGACCACCCGGGCAGAAGCGGAGTACTTTGTACGA
>JBFFTZ010000194.1:0-5444 GCA_041571575.1 Gammaproteobacteria bacterium
CCTGGTGGATATGCACGGCGGCGACGGCAACGAGATTCTTCGGCCGTATATCTACATGCCGGTAACGGGCAATGCCGAAATGGATGCCAGGGTGCGGGGCATGGCACTGGCTTTCGGCCTGGACCACATCGTCCTGGATCCTGGCCGGCTGGCCGAGCCATCCGCATCGGTGTTCACCGACCAAACCGGACTGACCCGGGGTGTGCCCTCGATTACCACCGAGACAGGGCAGATGGGTTCCAATGATGACTACTGGGTGGACATGGCCCGGGACGGCGTCATGAACCTGCTGCGCCACCTGGAGATGATAGACGAGAAGGAAATCCCGAATACCGGAGTGGTTTGGCTTGAGGACTACCAGGTCATCCGGGCGTCCAGCACCGGCGTGTTCCGCGCCTCGGTACGGGACGGCTACGCCGTTGCCGAGGGCACCCTGCTGGGCGTTCTGATGGATTTGTTTGGCGAACCGATCATGGAAATCCGGGCGCCATTCGCGGGCGTGGTCAATTACGTGGTGGGCACCCCGCCGGTGAGCGAGGGCGAACCCCTGGCCATGATCAGCCGGGTGGCAGATTAACCGGGCGTGTCTCCTAAATCCCGCAGGTCCGACTTGGGGCGAGAGATATCCACCTCAGTAGGATGGGACCGGGGTGGCTGCCCGTTTTTTAAACCGCTGACGGAAGACTGGTTCCTGCCTGGACGAATACTCCGGAGTAAATGCTAAAAACCCGGAGCGCCCACCGACGCTCCGGGTTGTCCTTTTATTAACCGGCAGCCTCAGGCAACAGCCAGGGCCTGTTCGATATCGGCCTTGATGTCGTCGATATGTTCGATACCCACTGACAACCTGACCAGGTCTTCGGAAACACCCGCAGCCTTCAGCTCTTCCGGGTTGAGCTGGCGATGGGTGGTGGATGCCGGATGACAGGCGAGGGACTTGGCATCACCGATATTCACCAATCGAACGATGAGCTTCAGGGCATCAATAAATCTCGCTCCCGCCTCGGCCCCGCCTTCAATTCCAAAACTCAGGATTCCCGATGCCTTGCCACTCAGGTACTTGTCGGCCAGGGCCTTGTCCGGGTGATTCAGCAATCCGGCATAGCGTACCCATTTCACCTTGGGATGCCTCGCCAGGTACTGGGCCACTGACAGGGCGTTCTCACAATGCTTCTCCATCCTCAAGGCCAGGGTTTCCAGACCCTGGGCCACAAGGAAGCTGTTGAAGGGAGATATGGCCGCACCCATGTTCCTCAGGGGCACCACCCTTGCCCGGCCGATAAAGGCTGCCGGGCCCAGGGCCTCGGCGTACACCACACCGTGATAAGACGGGTCCGGCTCGTTGAAGCGCGGGAAACGATCGGCATGCTCGGCCCAGGGGAATTTGCCCGAGTCCACGATCACACCACCAATGGTCGTACCGTGCCCGCCCATGTACTTGGTCAGTGAGTGCACCACGATATCGCACCCATGCTCGAATGGCCGGCACAGGTAAGGCGTCGCCACGGTATTGTCGACGATCACAGGAATGCCATGCTTGTGAGCCATCTTGGCAATGGCGCCCAGGTCGGTCACGTTGCCCGCCGGGTTGCCGATGGACTCGCAGAATATGGCCTTGGTCCTGTCGTCAATCTTCGACTCCATTTCCTTGATGTCATGAGAGTCGCAGAACCTGGCCTCAATGCCGTAATTGGGCAGGGTGTGTGCAAACAGGTTGTAGGTGCCGCCATATAGCGATTTCGTGGTGACAAAATTGTCCCCCTGCTCTGCCAGGGTAAGGATCGAATAAGTGATCGCGGCCATACCCGACGCCAGGGCAAGCGCACCAATCCCGCCTTCCAGGGCTGCCACCCTTTGCTCCAGCACACTGGTCGTGGGATTCATGATCCGGGTATAGATATTTCCTTCTACCTTCAGGTCGAACAGGTCTGCCCCATGCTGGGTATTCTCGAAGGAATAAGAAGCAGTCTGGTAAATAGGCACGGCAACGGCACGGGTAGTAGGCTCGGGCTCGTAGCCGCCGTGAATGGCGATGGTTTCAAGTTTCATTTTTACGGAACTCCTTGTTTATCCGTTTTCGAGAATGCGTGTGAAGTGAGACCCCAACAGGTCCACTTCCTTTAGAAAAGAATCATGGCCGTATAGCGATTCGTACTGGGTGTAGCGACAGGGCGCGGCGATGCGCCTGGATAGTTCCAGCATCAAGTCCGGTGGTGCCACGAAATCCGAGCCGGCACAAAAAAGCTCGGTGGGAACCGTGATTCGCTCAGGCTCCAGCTGTTGCAGGTCGATGGATTCAGACAGGCACAATACCGCCTCGGGCAAGAAGCGCTCGGCGAAGACATCGCCCCGGGAAAACAGGTAATCCTGCACCGGGAACGTCGCGTGCCCGTCGCGAAACTGTGGGGCGGGTTCGAACCGCTGCTCGAACTCCGGGGCTGAGCGGTAGGTCACCATCCCGATGGCCCGGGCTAGTCGCAGGCCCTCGGCGGCATCGCCCAGTTTCTGGCATCGACGGATCGCCTCCCGTTGCACGCAGCGCAAGGCAGTGGCTATCGCCGGCGGCCTGTGGGTGGCCCCCACTATCACCAGCCTCTCAACTCTCTCGGGAAACAGCGCCGCGAATTGAAGCGCTACCATGCCGCCGTAGGAGGCGCCAAAAAAGACATGAAGACCCGGAATCCCCAACTCGTCCATCAGCCTGGCAACCAACCGGGCCTGGTCCCCGGGACTGACACTGGGAAACACCCCTTCCTGCAACCGGGGCCCCTGGGTCTGGTCATTACCACCCAGGAAATCCATTCCCAGCAGCCTGAACCGGCTGGTATCAAGCGCCCTGTCGGGACCGGCAAACTCTTCCCACCAGCCTGCTTCCGGGAATTCGGCTGAGGACGTTATATGGCGAGTAGCAGAGATACCCCCCAGGGCCATGAGCACCGGCGCACCCTCGGGTCCGACCAGTTCATAGGCCACCTGGGGCGATGGCAGTTCCCCGCCGTACTCGAGTGCAAATGTTTCACCTAGGATAATTTCCCCACGGCGAACGCTGCTTCCTTTCATTAACTCGGCTCCTGAACGATACGCGCTCATGGAGACCTTGGAATCGGGACTGGCGGGGAGAGGGAGGAGATTCAGGGCCTTACCCTTGCGGGCTTCCTGATCACTCATCTTCCGACGGAATACCATCGTTGGATTTGGCACCTTTGCAAAGCGGCTAAACTTGCAGGTTGCCTCAGCGTCTTCGGGCCAGTCCCTCAGCTGATCTCAATGAGTGCGCTCATATTTGCAGAACGAATGGGGCGGGGTCAAGAAATAAAATGAGATTTTTTCTCCCAGGGCGGCATGCCACCGTCCAGCACCAGGCGCAGAAGTAGCAAATTGCTGTGCGCAAATGGCTCCCTTCCCGCTTCGCCTCAAAACCTGCACTTTTTCTAAGTTTTGGGTTTTGAAAAAAAGACAAACGGGATGGCCAGGGGACCAAGAAGAAGCCCAAGAAACGCCCAAAACAACGGATCAGCAGAGCGGCTCCTGGCAATCCAGTAACAGATCGCCATAGAGGCAAGGGTAATCAGAAGCAGATAAATCATGGCCAGAGTCTACACCCCGGCGCTACCTCGCGGATAGACGCAGGCTTTTCGGCCCGGTGACATGGGTAGGGACAGGCCGCAATAAACAGGAAAGGGGCACCGATACAATTTGTTACAGACTACCGTAGCGTGTCATGGCATTCTTTCGACTCACAAACATAAGCCGGAGTAATGCATGCGCGCTGTACTAGGTTTTTTCCTTGCAATGATTATCTCTTTGCAATCCGCCAACGCCGGAGAACTTCTCGACCAGGATTTCCGTCGCCTTGCCAGTGACGAAGTCGTGAATCTGGGCGAAGCCTATTCAGGGAAAGTCGTGCTGGTGGTGAATACCGCATCCAAGTGCGGATTCACGTCGCAGTACGAAGGCCTGGAGAGCCTCTACGAGGAATACGGGGAAGCCGGCCTGGTTGTGCTGGGCTTCCCGTCCAACGACTTCATGGGCCAGGAGCCTGGAACAGAAGCAGAAATTCAGGAATTCTGTCGCCTGACTTACAGCGTGAAATTCCCGATGTTCGAGAAAGTGTCGGTCAAGGAAGGCGACGCGCACCCCTTTTACGTTGAGCTGGCCGCAGAGTCCGGTACTTACCCGAGCTGGAACTTCCACAAGTACCTGATCGGCAAAGACGGCAAGCTGATCGCGCAGTTCGGCCCGCGGACAAAACCCTACGACGAGGAGTTGCTCGGTAGCATCAAGATCGCATTGGCTAACTAGTAAACGGGGTCGAGCCGTAATGCGGGGTCGGAGCGAATTTTCACGCAACGGATCTGCGGCAATTGAACTATTTGGTTTCGACACCAAGCGATTGACCCCCTAGTCAATTTGCGGTTCGACCCCTATTTTTAGTTCCACGTTTCGTGGTGACTAAATCACAGCTTTACTATCTAATAAGACTTCCGGCCACTCCCGTGGTCCACCCTTCCGCGCACCGGAGGTCTCATGAGCCAGGAAAGTAGTTCAAGCCCCATCCCCGTGATCATGGTCGCGGCAGTGGTCATTGCCGGCGCGATCTGGTTCTTCAAGGACAGTCTTTTTCCGGTGGATCAGCCAGCGGCTATTCAGCCCGTTGTTGAACAGGCGCCGGCTGTCGAAGAAGAAGCCCCACAGGGCGGCACGATCAAGCGCCCGGTCTACGAGGTACCCGACGAGAAGCCCGACGATGCCCAGGCAATCGTGGAACCGCTGCCCCCGCTGGACGAAAGCGACGCTGCAATCCTCAAGGCCATGGCGGATACCTTTGGGCCTGAAATCCAGCCGGTGCTGGCCGACCAGCATCTCATCGACAAGATCGTGGCGACGGTGGACAACCTGTTCGGCGCCCACCTTGCCGAGACAGTCCGACCGGTTGGCCGGCTCAGCGACCAGTTCAAGGTACTGCCGGGTGATGACGACGAACACTTTATCCTGAGCCCGGAGAACTATCAGCGTTACGACGCCATGGTGAACCTGGCCACGGGAACCGACCCGGCCAAGGTCGCCGCCCTGTACCGACGTTTCTACCCCCTGTTCCAGGAGTCCTACTCCCGGCTGGGTTACCCGGACAGCTATTTCAACGACCGGGTGGTGGAACTGATTGATCACCTGCTGGCAACACCCGATGTGAAAGAGCCCATCGTGCTGCTGCGCCCCCACGTGCTGTACACCTTTGCGGACCCTGAGATCGAGGCCCTTTCCAGCGGTCAGAAATTATTGATCCGGATGGGTGGTTTTCACACCGTCACCGTCAAGGCCTACCTCAGGAAACTGCGAAGCCAAATCGCAAAGCAATAATTGGGGTCGAACCGCAATTAAAAAGAATGGAGGCCAGGGGCGTGACCAATCCGAGCACGGATTGGGACGTGCGCAGCACGCCCGTA
>JBFFTZ010000195.1:0-5437 GCA_041571575.1 Gammaproteobacteria bacterium
CTTCCTCTCCCACGCGGCCCTGGAAGCCGGCGAGGGCCAGGCCGATGCCTGGGAAGACTGCGTGCAGATGATGACCATGCATTCGGCCAAGGGCCTGGAATTCCCGATGGTGTTTATTTGCGGAATGGAAGACGGCTTGTTCCCTCACCAGCGCTCGCTTAATGACATTAACGGGTTGGAAGAAGAACGACGTCTTTGCTACGTGGGCACCACCCGCGCCATGCAGACTCTCTACCTGACCTATGCAGAGCAACGCCGCCTGCATGGCGTTGATACCTTCGGCATCCCCTCTCGCTTCCTGCACGAATTCCCCCAGGACTTGATCGAGGAGGTCCGGCCACAGGTCAAGGTATCCCGGCCCATGGCCTCCGGACGCTTCGCCGTGACTGAGCCCGCACCCTCTGGAGTGCGGCTTGGCCAGCGGGTTCGGCACAACAAGTTTGGCGACGGGGTAATACTCAATTACGAGGGTCAGGGCAGTCACGCCAGGGTCCAGGTGAATTTCGAACGCGCCGGAACCAAGTGGCTGGTAATGGCCTACGCCAACCTGCAGGAACTATAGAATCTGAAGCCCCGGATTTCGCCTTCCCACAGTTGGGGTACAATCTGCGACAAAGGTATTAATAACAAAAGTTAAAGAGCCTATGCTGGAAGAGGCCCGGGGGTTTTTCTCCCGGCGGGAAAATTTCGTGCGGTGCCCCCGGGGGACCAGATTGGATGACGCCAGCATACTGGCCGAGACAACGCTATGAACATACTCATCCTAGGAGCCGGTCAGGTCGGTTCAACTGCTGCATACAACCTCGCCAAAGATGAGTCCAACGACGTCACGGTGGTGGATCTCGACGGCGATGTGCTCAGGGAGCTGCAGGACCGCCTGGATATTCGTACCGTACAGGGAGAGGCCTCCCACCCGGACGTACTGGAACGCGCCGGCGCCAGTGACTGCGACATGGTTATCGCCCTGACAGATAGTGACGAGGTAAACATCGTTGCCTGCCAGGTGTGCTACAGCCTGTTCCACACGCCCACAAAGATCGCCCGCATCCGATCGGCGGCTTACATCAACCACAAGGAACTGTTCTCGCGAGACTCCATGCCCGTGGACGTGCGCATCAGCCCGGAACAGCTGGTGTGCGAATACGTAGAACAACTGATCAAGTATCCCGGTGCCATGCAGGCACTGGAATTCGCCAACGGTCGGGTTCGGCTGATCGGCGTGAAAGCCCGCCAGGGTGGTTTGCTGGTGGGACAGAAAATTCGCGCCCTGCGTCAGCATATCCCCGATGTGGACAGCCGGGTAGCTGCCATTTACCGCGCGGGCAAAGCTATACCGCCCACAGGGGAAACGGTTATCGAGGACGGCGATGAAGTTTTCTTTATCGCAGCACGCAAAGATATTCGCGCGGTAATGAGCGAAATGCGAAAACTCGAAGACCCGGTCAGAAGAGTGTTCATCGCCGGCGGCGGAAATATCGGTTTCCAGTTGGCCAAAGCCCTGGAGCAGACCAATCACGTTCGTATTATCGAACGCAACCCGGATCGTGCGAAGAAAATTTCCGAACAGTTGAATCGCAGCGTCGTGCTATGCGGCGACGCGGCTGATGAAGAACTACTGCTGGAAGAGAATATTGATAACGCCGACGTGTTTGTCGCGCTGACCAATGCAGAGGAAGCGAACATACTCTCGGCCATGCTGGCAAAAAGCCTGGGTGCTCACAAGGTCATGGCGCTGATCAACCGGCCCTCCTATGCAGCGCTGGTCGAACAGGCAAGTATCGACATCGCGATCTCTCCCCAGGAAATCACCATAGGCGCACTGCTTACCCACCTCAGGCGCGGCGACGTTGTGCGAGTTCACTCGCTGCGCACCGGCAGCGCCGAGGCGATCGAAGCCATAGCCCACGGGGATGAAAAGACCTCCAAGGTTGTGGGCCGTGCAATCGAAGACATCAAGCTGCCACGGGGCGCCGACATTGCAGCAATTGTGCGCGGCGACCAAGTACTGATGGCTCACCACGACACGGTGATACAGGCAGATGATCACGTCATTCTGTTTATTACGGAGCGCAAGCGCGCACTGAAGAAGGTGGAACAGCTCTTCCAGGTCAGTGTCGGGTACCTGTAAGCCCGGGCCGGGTTGTGTGGTTCCACCGTTGTCCGTTTATAACCGTCAAAACGGGGATATTTAGCAGCTAATGCATGTCGGAGCGGTTACAAGAATTTTTGGACGCCTGTTGATGGTATTCAGCATTTTTATGCTGCCACCAGCCGGGGTCGCCGCCTATTACAATGATGGGCAGACCGCGAATTTCCTGACCTCTGCCGGCGTACTGTTTGTCATTGGCGCGCTCATCTACCTCCCCCTGAAGGACTATCGCGTAACGCTCCGATTGCGAGACGGCTTCCTGGTGGTGGCATTGTTCTGGGTAGCGCTTGGATTCGCCGGCGCGGCGCCGCTGTTAAGTGCCGGCGTGCTGGAGATGTCCCTGGTCGACGCCGTCTTCGAGTCAGTGGCCGGGCTGACCACCACCGGCGCCACCGTGCTGATCAATCTGGACTACCTGCCCCGATCAATTCTCTACTATCGCCAACAGCTACAGTGGCTGGGTGGCATGGGTATCATCGTCTTGGCAGTAGCCGTGCTGCCCATGCTCGGTGTTGGTGGCATGCAGTTGTACAAGGCCGAGACACCCGGTCCCGCCAAGGACACGCGGATAGCCCCCCGTATCAGCCAGACGGCCAATCGCCTGTGGATGATTTACTTTGCATTCACGGTGATCTGTGCACTGGCCTACTGGGCCGCAGGAATGGAACTGTTCGACGCCATTGGTCACAGCTTCAGTACGGTAGCAATAGGCGGATTTTCGACCCACGACGCCAGCATGGGCTATTACAGCAGCCACACGATTCACTTGATCGCTGTGCTGTTCATGTTTCTGTCCGGGGCAAATTTCGCCCTGCACTTTCTCGCCTGGCAACGCAAAACGCTGAAGCACTACCTGCTGGACCCGGAATTTCGCGCTTACCTGGTGTTTCAGACCGTGCTTATATTGATCACCGTCGTAATGCTGCTCTGGGGCAAAGAATACGACAGCCTGGCGGACACTCTCGTTCACGGTCTTTTCCAGGCCGTATCGATTTCGACCACAACGGGCTTTACTACCACCGAGTATGTCCACTGGCCTAACGGACTGCCGGTATTGTTGCTGCTGGCAAGCTTCGTTGGAGGTTGCGCCGGATCAACCGGCGGCGGCATGAAAGTGGTGCGCTGGTTGCTGATCTACAAGCAGGGCGTGCGAGAGGTATTCCGACTGGTTCATCCCAATGCGGAGATCCCGGTGAAGCTTGGACAAAAGGCAGTGCCGGTTCGGATTATCGATGCGGTCTGGGGCTTTTTCTCGGTATACGTGGTGTTGTTCGCAATCATGATGCTGTTTTTGATGGCCACCGGCCTAAACCAGGTCACGGCCTTTTCCGCAATCAGCGCGACACTGAACAACCTTGGCCCTGGGCTTGGTGATGTAGCGGCGAATTTCAGGGGCGTGAATGATGCGGCCAAGTGGGTCGGCATTTTCTCCATGCTGCTGGGTCGCCTCGAGATATTCACACTGTTGGTATTATTTACGCCAACATTCTGGCGCCGCTAGGGGCCTGCCTATGGGAATTAAGGCAAATCTGCTGGCAATGCTTGAGCAAGGCAACGATTCGGCTTTGTTGCGATTTTCGCTGGCTGGAGAGATGCTCAGGGATGGTGACGCCGCCGGAGCCATTCAGCAAGCCCAAAAGGCCGTGGAAATGCAGCCTGATTATTCAGCGGCCTGGAAACTGCTGGGTAAGGCCTGCGTGGCGGCAAATGATTCGCCCGGGGCAATCGCCGCTTATGGCCAGGGTATTGAAGTATCCGAAGCCCGGGGAGACAAGCAGGCGGCAAAGGAGATGCGCGTTTTCCTCAAGCGACTTCAGAGGGACACATGAACAGCAAGCTCGATGATTCGGGAAGAACCCGAAAAGGTTCTGACGGGGCTTATCTCACCAGAGAGTCCTGGCGGGTGTTCACCATCATGGCGGAATTTGTTGAGGGCTTTGAGCAGCTGTCCGCAATCCCGCCATCCGTCAGTGTGTTTGGATCTGCTCGTCTCAAGGAAGGGCATCCCTGGTATGAACTCACCCGGGATATATCCGAACAGCTATCCAATGCGGGCTTCGCGGTGGTCACCGGCGGCGGGCCCGGATTGATGGAGGCAGCCAATCGCGGGGCATTCTACGGAAAATCCCCCAGTGTCGGCCTGAACATCAAGCTGCCAAAGGAACAGATTCCCAACTCCTACCAGGACCTGTCCCTGAGTCATCGCCACTTTTTTGCCCGCAAGGTAATGTTTGTCAAATTCGCATCAGCCTACGTGGTCTTACCCGGGGGATTTGGCACCCTGGATGAGTTACTCGAAATCCTGACCCTGGTGCAGACAGGGAAGTCACGAAAAATTCCAATTATTCTCGTGAACAGGGAGTTTTGGAGCGGGCTGCTGGAGTGGCTTCGTACCCAGTTGGTTGCCAACAACACACTTTCCGAAAAGGATCTCGAATTGCTATCCATGGCAGAGGATTCAGAACAGGTTCTGGAAATTATTTTTGACCATTACCGGGGCCGAAGTTTCGAGCCCTCGGCCGAGGACCAGAAAGTGATGCTCGAGCTTTGAAGATGGGAAAGTTCACCGCCGGCATGCAACGCCTGGCCACCAGCATTGACAAGATCAGCCAGCGTTCCGGCGAGGCCATCTCCTGGCTGACCCTGCTGATGGTGACGATCACCTGCCTGGTGGTGTTATTGCGCTATGTGTTCGACCTGGGTTGGATCTGGCTTCAGGAATCGGTGACCTGGATGCATGCCATGGTGTTCATGATCGGCGCGGCATTTACCATGCAACGGGAAGACCATGTTCGCGTGGACATTCTTTACCGGGGAATGACATTGAGAAAGCAGGCCTGGGTAAATCTGCTCGGCACGCTCTTTCTGCTGTTCCCCACTACCTTGCTGATCCTGTTTTCCAGCCTCGGCTACGTTCATGACTCCTGGAACTACAGGGAGGTTTCCCAGGAGGCCGGCGGCTTGCAAGCCCTGTACATTCTCAAGGCCGTCATTCCCCTTGCCGCGACCCTGCTGACACTCCAGGGACTTTCCCTGGCACTTCGCAGCGTGCTTGTTCTCATGGGAGTAACGCCCGGGCGAGTAGCCGCGGGAACATCACAAGAGCTTAAGCCATGAGCTACGCGGCACTGCTTCTATTCTTCGGTGTGATCGTGGTGTTAATGGCCGGTTTTCCGGTGGCCTTCAGCCTGGCAGGTACCGCGCTGATTTTCGCATTCGGTGGCATCGTCCTGGGTGTATTTGATCCTAATTTTCTATTCACGCTTCCCAGCCGCCTGTTCGGAGTGA
>JBFFTZ010000196.1:0-5430 GCA_041571575.1 Gammaproteobacteria bacterium
AAATCCCATGGCGCGATCATCCTGGCTGGTGGCGAGCAGATCCGTGAGGGCGATTTGGCAAATGGTTTTTACTGCCAACCCACCCTGGTGGAACTGCCCCTGGATCATCCCCTTTGGGAAAAGGAAATGTTTGTCCCCATCCTCACCCTGGCCAGGGTCCCCAACCGTGAGACCGCAATGGAGTTACCCAATGCTCCGGACCAGGGCCTCACCGCCGGTATCTACGGAAGTGAAGGTGACGTGCGCTGGTTCCTGGATAACGTGGAGGCAGGTGTGACCTACGCCAACCGTCCCCAGGGCGCGACCACTGGTGCATGGCCAGGCTACCAGCCCTTCGGTGGGTGGAAAGGTTCTGGCAGCACCGGCAAGGCTATAGCCAGCTTTTATTACCTGCCGCTATATATGCGTGAGCAGTCACAGACAATTGTTGAATAGCGTCACATGAAACATCTATCCCTGCAGCAGGCCATCGCAGAATTTATCACCGACGGGCAGACGTTGGCGATGGAAGGATTTACCCACCTGATCCCATTCGCTGCAGCCCACGAGGTTATCCGCCAGGGCCGCAAGGACCTGACATTAATACGCATGACACCGGATATCATTTACGACCAGCTGATAGGCATGGGTTGTGTGCGCCGAATGATCTTCTCCTGGGGCGGAAACCCCGGGGTGGGTTCGCTGCACCGCCTGCGTGATGCGGTCGAAAAGCACTGGCCGCTGCCCATTGAGCTGGACGAGCGCAGTCATGCCGCCATGGCAGCTGCCTACCAGGCCGGCGCATCGGGACTGCCCTTCGCCATGCTTGCTGGATTCGTGGGCAGTGACTTGCCCTCGGTGAATCAAAATATCCGTCACATCGAATGTCCTTTTACCGGCCAACGCCTGGCAGCGGTGCCTGCCCTGACCCCGGACGTGGGCATCATCCATGCGCACCTGGCCGACAGGGCCGGAAATGTGCTGCTCAGGGGCATTACCGGAGTGCAAAAAGAAGTCGCCCTGGCGGCAAAGGAAGTCATCGTCACCGTCGAGGACGTGGTAGATGAACTGGATGCGCCCCAAAACTCGGTGATTCTCCCCAGTTGGGTGATAAGCGCCGTGGCCAGGGTGCCCGGCGGCGCGCACCCTTCTTATGCTCACGGGATCTATGACCGGGACAACGCCTTTTACCGGGAATGGGACACCATCTCCAGAAACCGGGACTCGTTCCGGGCCTGGATTCAGGAATACGTGCTCGATACCGGTGACCATGCGGGCTACCTGGCCCGACTGGGGGCGGCGTCATGAGCAATTCCGATTACACCCGCGATGAGATGATGACCATCACAGCCTCACGGTTGATGTGGAATGGCTGCGTATGTTTTGTCGGGATCGGACTACCCAGCGCGGCGGCGAACCTTGCCCGGCTGACCCATGCCCCCGGGATCGTCCTCATCTATGAGTCGGGAACCATCGGTGCCAAGCCCAGCGTCCTGCCCCTGTCCATCGGCGATGAGGACCTGGCCGAGACCGCCGAGTGCCTGGTGTCCATTCCGGAAATATTCACTTACTGGCTGCAGGCCGGAAGGGTCGACGCAGGATTCCTGGGCGCGGCCCAGATCGACCGCTTCGGCAATCTCAATACCACCGTCATCGGTGACTACCATGCACCGAAGGTTCGCCTGCCCGGCGCGGGTGGCGCACCGGAGATCGCTGCCCATGCCAAAGAGACGTTTATCATGCTGCGCCAGTCCCCCCGCAGCTTTGTCGACAAGATGGACTTCATCACCTCGGCAGGTTACATCGGTGACCGTGTGGCACGACGCAAGGCAGGGGCCAGGGGCGATGGCCCCCAAAAGGTGATCACCGACCTGGGTGTGCTCAAGCCCGATCCGCAGACCGGCGAACTGACCCTGACAGGGTTGTTCGAGGGGGTTGGCGTGGACGACGTGAAGGCGGCGACCGGCTGGCCCCTGGCGGTGACCGAATCGCTGGAGCATATCCCGCCACCCACCGAAGAAGAGTTGCACGTACTCAGGCAATTGCATGCACGTACTGCCGAGGCGCACAAACGGGCCCGGCGACTGCCCTACTAGATTTTCAGAATTAATCGGTAAGTTTTTCGAGGGATCACATAGTGAGTGAACAACACATCAAGACCGAGCTACCCGGACCCCGCGCCCGCGCAATGATGGAGCGTGACGCCAGGGTCGTAGCTCCCTGTTATCCCCGTGACTATGGGTTTGTCATGGACCACGGCAAGGGCGCCGAAGTCTGGGACGTGGACGGTAATCGCTTTCTGGATTTCATGGCCGGCATTGCCGTGTGCTCCACCGGTCATTGCCATCCCGACGTGGTGAATGCCATCAAGAGCGCGGCAGACAAGTTTCTGCACATTTCATCGGATTACTGGCACGAGTACCAGGTCTCCCTGGCCGAAACCATGACCAGGCTGGCGCCCATGGAAGAAGACGCCATGACCTTCTTTGCCAACTCCGGCACCGAGACCGTTGAGGGCGCCCTGAAGCTGGCCCGTGCTGTCACAGGCCGTTCGCGCTTCATAGGTTTCCTGGGCGGTTTCCATGGCCGCACCATGGGATCCCTGTCTTTCACCTCCAG
This sequence comes from Gammaproteobacteria bacterium, assembly GCA_041571575.1. Taxonomy (GTDB): domain Bacteria; phylum Pseudomonadota; class Gammaproteobacteria; order Steroidobacterales; family BM003; genus CAKZML01. The sequence goes on from JBFFTZ010000196.1 coordinate 2,599, forward strand.
CAAGTACACCCAACAGGCGGGCTTCTTCCCAACCATGCCCGGTGTAACCCATGTGCCCTACCCCAATAATTACCGCCCGGTTTTCGAAGGCGCCGACCAGGGAAAGGCCGTGCTCAAGTACATAGAACAGCTCTTCCAGCACAACGTGCCGGCAACCGAGGTGGCGGGAATACTGATCGAGCCCCTGCTGGGAGAAGGTGGTTACATCGTGCCGCCCGAGGGTTTCCTCAAGGGATTGCGCGCGATCTGCGACAAGCACGGCATCCTGCTGATTTTCGATGAAGTGCAAAGTGGGGTCGGTCGTACCGGCAAGATGTTCGCCTGCCAGAACTGGGGAGTAGAACCGGACATCATGACCCTGGCAAAGGGTATCGGCTCGGGTATGCCCATCGGCCTTATCGTTGCCCGCAAGAGCGTGATGAGCCAGTGGAAACACGGCGCTCATGGAAACACTTATGGCGGCAATCCCCTGGCCTGCGCGGCGGCAATTGAAACCCTGCGCCTGGTGGAGTCTGAATACGCTGAGAACGCGGCCGCAATGGGCAGCTACTTCATGGACAAGCTCCGTGATATGGCGACCCGCTTTGAGGTGATTGGCGAGGTACGTGGACAGGGCCTGATGATCGGTATGGAACTGGTAAAAGATCCCCAGACCAAGGAACCGGCCAAGGCGGTCTGCGATGAACTGGTGCACAGGGCTTTCCACAAAGGCCTGCTGCTGCTGAGTTGCGGCGTGAGCACCGTTCGCTTCATGCCCCCCCTGATGGTGAACAAGATCATCATCGATGAGGCCATGGAAATCCTGGAAGCGAGCCTGGCCGAGGTGCTCGCAGAAGAAAAGTAAGTTGCAACATAGTTAAGCGCGGGGTCACGGACTTTCGAACAATGAGTCCACTAATTGGACACCCCTGCCCCGCAGCCATTGTTACAGACGCGAGGCAAAATAGTCTCGCGGCTGTACTCCAGGACAAGTACACGCGACCGCTCTTGTGTTTTTTGCTAGGGTTGCCGGCAAGCCTCGAATCTCGTCAAGGGATGCACAGCGATGAATCACCGGGATAAGGTGTGGGGTTTGGAGGTCAGCGAGTTTCACCCGACTGACAACAACGATGCGCAACTAAAGCGATCGCGACTGAATTTAACGAGGCTATTATGCCCAGGGCCAAAGCATGAGCGAAATCCAGACTGACAAGATTAAAACACCGACGTTGCTACAAGCCCTGATTCCTGTTGCAACACTCGTGTTCTTGCTGGCCATGTCGGTTTACCTGTTCGGTTCGGATTCCTCCTACGGAGCAAATCAGATTGCCCTGTTATTCGCGGGCGCCGTCGGCGTGGTAATCGCGATTCGTAACGGCCATCGCTGGCAAGACCTGGAACAAGCCATCGTCCAGGGCATAGGCACGGCCATGGGCGCCATGTTGATCCTGCTTTCGGTGGGCGCCTTGATCGGTAGCTGGATGTTGTCCGGCACGGTGCCGACCATGATCTGGCTGGGACTGAAACTGCTGGATCCCCGCGTGTTTTTCGCGGCCAGCGCACTGATTTGTGCTGTCGCCTCGGTGAGCATCGGTAGCTCCTGGACGGTGGCAGGTACCCTGGGCGTGGGCCTGATCGGTGTCGCCAGCGGCCTGGGCCTGTCGCCGGAGATAACCGCAGGCGCCGTGATTTCAGGCGCCTACTTCGGCGACAAGATGTCGCCGCTTTCAGATACCACCAACCTGGCCCCTGCGGTGGCGGGCACGGATATTTTCACCCACATCCGCCACATGGCCTGGACGACCGCGCCGTCGTTCCTGATCGCCCTGGTGCTGTTTACCATCGTGGGCCTGGGCGCCCAGGGTTCCGGCGACCCGGCACTGGTAGTCCAGACCATGAATGTGTTGGAAGAGTCGTTCAATATCACGCTGATCGCACTGCTGCCCCTGGTGCTGGTCATGTTCATGGCATTCAGGAAGTTTCCGGCCATGCCCACCATTTTGATTGGTGCGCTGGTTGGCGGCATCATGGCTGTCATCCTTCAGCCGGAGGTGGTGAAAAACCTGGTGGCTGACTCGGGTGTGACCGGCCCACTGGCCTACCTGAAAGGCGTCTGGAAAGCTCTTGCCGACGGCTATGTCTCTACCACGGGTGATGCGCGCGTGGATTCCCTGCTCAGCCGTGGCGGTATGAGCAGCATGCTGAACACCATCTGGTTGATCATCTGTGCCCTGGCCTTTGGCGCGGTACTTGAACACGCAGGCATCCTGGTCCGGTTGATCGGATCGGTCCTGCATGCCGCCAAGTCCACCGGTTCCCTGGTGATGTCTGTCGCATTTACCTGCATAGGCCTGAATATCATCGCCTCGGACCAATACATGGCAATTGTCCTGCCGGGCAAGATGTACCGCGCCGAATTCAAGAAACGTGGACTGGCCCCGGAGAACCTTTCACGGACGATCGAGGACGCGGGCACCATGACATCGGCGCTGGTCCCCTGGAATACCTGTGGTGCGTTCATGGCAGGCACCCTGGGGGTGGCAACCTTTGCCTACCTGCCCTTCGCCTTCTTCAATCTGATAAACCCGCTGATGGCCATCTTGTACGGCTTCCGGAACATCAAGATCACCCGAATTGAAGAGCAATCCCCGGCTAAATAAATCGAGAGCGTCGAACGCACACCGCACAAAGAGCAGTGGAGACTGCCGGGTGGCAGGCTCCTAGTCCAGGAATCCCCGGGCGGCCAGGTCATCCTGGTACGTGCGCAAGACCTTCTCAAGCCGCTCCACCAGTATGTCGATATCCTCTCGCGTGGCAATCAGCGGTGGCGTCATCATGAGCCAGTCTCCGAAC
>JBFFTZ010000197.1:0-5427 GCA_041571575.1 Gammaproteobacteria bacterium
GACAGCAATCTTTATCGCCGCTTGGACGAGACTGGTCGCCAGCGGCTGGATACCCTGGTGCCACGGGTGCTTCGGGCGGTAACCGCATTGGATAATCCGGAAAAGGCCCTGGCCAGGGTGGCTGGAGTGTTGCAGTCGGTGGGACGGCGCTCGGCGTATTTTGCGCTATTGAATGAGAACCCCGGCGCACTGGAACGTCTGGCGCGAATTTGCGGGCACAGCGACATGCTGGCGAATCAGGTCGCCGAGCACCCCTTGTTGCTGGATGAATTGCTGGACCCGAGGATTTTCGAAACACCGCCTGACCGGGAGCAGATGAATGCTGACCTGGCCCAGCGCTTCCTGAGACTGGATCAGTACGACGAGGAAGCCTACGCGGAGGCCTTGCGTCAGTTCCAGCGCGCGGCGGTGTTTCGCATCGCACTGGCGGATATGGGGGGCGTATTGCCGTTGATGAAGATCAGCGACCGCCTGACTGACCTGGCCGAGATCATCCTGGACCGCGCCCTGTCCCTGGCATGGAAGCAAATGTGCGCCCGTTACGGGCAGCCGACATTTATTGAAAATGGCGAAACCGGAGTCGCAGGTTTTGCCATTGCCGCCTACGGCAAGCTTGGTGGCTTGGAGCTGGGTTATGGCTCCGACCTGGACCTGGTGTTTCTGCATGATTCCCGTGGCGATGCCCAGCTTACCGATGGCCCCCGGAGCATCGCCAACGATGTATTTTTCGCGCGATTGGCCACACGACTGGTGAATCTGATCAGCATGCCTACGACTTCCGGCGTGCTTTACGAAGTGGACATGCGCTTGCGTCCCAGTGGTAACGCCGGCTTGATGGTAGGCAGTCTCAAGGCTTTCGAGCGTTACCAGGTTCAGGAGGCGTGGACCTGGGAACACCAGGCCCTGCTGCGTTCCCGGGCGGTGGCGGGAAGCGATACAGTGCGCGAGGAATTCGAGAGGATCCGGCGCCTGGTGCTGACCGAGCATGTACGGCGTGAGAATCTATGCAAGGAAGTCACGGATATGCGCGAGCGCATGCGGGCTCAATTGTCAGCTGGCGATGAGGCGCAGTTTGATCTGAAGCAGGACTCGGGCGGTATCGCCGATATCGAATTCCTGGTCCAGTACCTGGTGCTGGCCCACGCAAAGAGTCACCCGCATTTACTGACCTATTCGGACAACATTCGGCAGCTGGAAGGTCTGGTGGAGGCGGCGGTCATAAGCCCGGCCGATGCCGCGGGCTTGAAGCAGGCCTACCTGGCGTTCAGGGGCGCGCTGCACAAGGCAAGTCTGTATGGACGAAAGGGCGCCGTGGATGTTGGTATGTTCACGCCTGAAAGAAAGTTGGTCCAGGACTGCTGGCGACGACTGATGGTGCCGGCATAGCAGGGACTGCTTTATAATTTCTTTATTGCCAATGCACACCGAATTCATAAAGAGGAAAAACATGGCCCATCAAGGCAAGTCAGAGATCGAAATGGTCCAGCCCAATGCCCAGAATCTCTACGAGATTACCGAGGCGGATCTTCCGCTGGCCTGTCCCATGCCTGCCATGAGCTTGTGGAATTCTCACCCACGGGTCTTCTTGCCGATAGAAAAGACCGGACAGGCAAAGTGTCCATATTGCGGTGCTTCATATATCCTGATTGGCGAGCATGCCGCCTGATATCAGGTGGATAGCCACAAAAAACAAAAAGCGAGCCCAAGCTCATGGCGTTAAGTGACATTACACCTGTGATCATTGCCCACAACGCCGAGGCGACCCTTCCAGAAACCCTGGAGAGCCTGTCCGCATTTCCCATGATCGTGGTGTATGAAAACGGTTCCACCGACCAGACGGTGGCGATTGCCGAGTCTTTTGATAACGTGAAACTTGTGCAGGGCGGGTTTATTGGCTTTGGCCCCACCAAGAATCATGCTGCCACCCTGGCTGAGACCGACTGGGTCTTCTCCCTGGACGCAGACGAGGCCCCCACAGGTGAACTGTTGCGCAGCCTCGATACTGCCGATCTGTCAGATCCCAGGGTGGCGTATTCAGTAGACCGGCACAACTTTTTCAAGGGGCGGCGCGTCCGTCATTCCGGGTGGGGCAGCGACTGGCTGATCAGGCTGTATAACCGGGGTATCCATTGTTTTACCGAGGTACAGGTCCATGAGTCTATTTCCCTCACGGACGGCAGTTCAGTGCGTCGCTTACGCGGTCCGCTCAATCACATTGCGGTGACTGAGATCAGCCAGTTCCTGGTGAAGATTGATCGCTACAGTGAGTTGCGCAGAGCTGAAGCTCGCCGCAGCTATCCGGCGCCTGTGATTCTGATCAAGACCTTCTGGGCATTCTTCCATACTTACGTGATTCGCCGGGGTTTTCTGGATGGCTGGCGCGGACTGGTTATTGCCGTGTCGGATTCCAATGGCACGTTCTACAAGTACATCAAGATTCATGCTGACCGCGCGATGGAACGCGAAAGCCAGAGGGGTGGTTGAGTGGCATTGGCTGCAGCCAGTCGTGAGTGTGAATCTGTTCTCGTTTGTCACATCAACCTTGATCGCGGTTTCCGCGGGGGAGAGCGACAAACCGAATTGCTGATTCGGGAGTTGGCAGCCCATGGCTGGCGCCAGAGGCTGGTGGCCAGGCGCGGCGCCATCCTTGCCCAGCGCCTCGCGGATGTCCCCGGGCTGGAAATCAAGCTTTGTTCCGGATTGCTGTCTGCCGCAATGTCTATCGGCAGGCCGGACCTGGTTCACGTGCACCAGGGCAGGGCGGTCTACCCGGCCTACCTGAGAAGGATTCTCTCGGGGGTTCCCTACCTGCTTACCCGTCGCGTACCCAACCCGCTGGGCAAAGGATGGTTGACCCGGCGGGCCTACCGGAGCGCCGGCAAGCTGGTCGCAATTTCCAGCGCGGTAGCGCAATCCATGAGCGAAGACCTGTCCATGGCGCCTGAACAGATGACCTTGATTCCCTCGGCTTTTGATCCCCTGCCCACGGATCCTGCCATGGCAGAGCAGCTTCGCCGGCAGTGGGGAGGTGAATTCATTGTCGGTAACGTCGGTGCGTTGGACCACGCACATAAGGGACAGGGTGACCTGATAGAGGTTGCCAGGCGGTTGTCTGGCAGCCATCCCGGAATCCATTTTGTTTTCGTGGGTTCCGGCAGAGACGAAGAAAATTACCGTGCCCAGGCAAGGGGTCTGGAAAACGTCCATTTTTCGGGGTTTCAGGAGCGTGTGGGCGACTACCTGGGTGCCTTTGACCTGTTCGCCTTTCCTTCCCTGAAAGAAGGGATGGGATCGGTATTGCTGGATGCGATGGATCACGCTCTGGCGGTGGTGGCCAGCGATGCCGGGGGCATTCCCGAAGTCGTGGAGCAAGACCAGACTGGCTTGCTGGTGCCTGCCTCCAGTCCGGACCAACTGGGGGCGGCTATCTTGAAGCTGTATTCAGATCCGGGCTTGCGCCAGGCCATGGGCCGGGCCGGCAAGCAGCGCAGCGACCTGTTCAGGGCCTCGATCATGGCCCAGCGATACATCGACGTTTATCGGGGATTGGTGGGCTGAACTGGCGGCAGGCAGGTGTCCCGCGCCACGGATGGGATATGATTGTCGCCAGGGTCGTCTGTAGCGAACAGCTTGGAGCCCGATTCTGAGACAGTCCGGGTGGTTTGTGGACCCGGCACCAAGAGAGGCTGATTACGTGATTGTAGTAACTGGTGGCGCAGGCTTCATCGGCAGCAACCTGGTAAAAGAACTGAATCGCCGTGGCGAGCGGGACATCCTGGTGGTGGACGAGCTCAGCGACGGGCACAAGTTCGTCAACCTGGCCGATTGCGATATCGCAGATTACCTGGATCAGGATGACTACCTGGACCGGGTCATCAGTGGCGACATGCCGACCCCCGATGTTGTCTTTCACCAGGGCGCGTGTTCCACCACCACCGAGTGGGATGGCCGTTACATGATGGCCAACAATTACGAATACTCCAAACAGCTGCTGCACTATTGCCAGGCACAGTCCGTGCCGTTCATTTATGCCTCGTCCGCATCGGTGTATGGAGCCGGGCCGGTGTTCTCTGAAGGCCTGGAAAACGAGCAGGCGCTGAATGTCTACGGCTATTCCAAGTTCCTGTTCGACCAATACGTTCGCCGGCATATGGAAAGCTTCACCGCCCAGGTGGTGGGGCTGCGGTATTTCAATGTCTACGGTCCTCGTGAACAACACAAGGGCAGCATGGCCAGCGTGGCGTTCCACTTCAATAACCAGATTCGCGAGAGCGGCGAGGTACGCCTGTTTGAAGGTTGCGATGGTTACGCCGATGGCGAACAGCGCCGCGACTTCATTTACGTGGGTGACGTGATCAACGTGAATCTTTGGTTCCGGGAAAATAAGCAGGTCAGCGGCGTGTTTAATTGCGGCACGGGTCGCAGCCAGAGCTTCAACGATGTCGCCAGGGCAGTAGTCGACTGGCATGGCCGCGGGGAAATTCGCTACGTTCCTTTCCCGGAGCATCTCAAGAACGCCTATCAAAGCTTCACCGAGGCGGACATGTCCTTGCTAAGGCAGGCCGGCTACGACCGGCCTTTCCTCAGTGTGGAGGAGGGCGTCAAGGCCTACCTGGACGAATTAGCGGGGGCCGGGAACTGAGCGGTTCCGTGTCGCTCCGGACTGAAGTGGAGAACCTGGCTTGAGCAGTTCTGAACGCATATTGGTCGTAGGCCCTTCCTGGGTGGGCGACATGGTCATGGCCCAGTCACTGTTCATCACTCTCAAGCATCGATGGCCTGCCTGCAGTATCGATGTGCTGGCGCCCGAATGGTCGATCCCGGTCCTGGCGCGCATGCCCCAGGTGAGGAACGGGATTCCCATGCCCCTGGGACACGGTCAGCTTAACTGGTCGGTACGTCGCCGGCTTGGTCGCTCCCTGGCGGGACAGGCTTACAGCCGGGCTATCATTCTTCCCCGTTCGTTCAAGGCGGCCCTGGTTCCATTTTATGCGGGTATTCCAGTGCGCACCGGGTATCGTGGCGAGATGCGTTACGGGCTGATTAACGATGTGCGTCCCCTGGACAAGTCAGTGTTGACCAAGACGGTGCAGAGGTTTGTGGCACTGGGTGTTGCCAGGGACACGCCCTTGCCGCCTTATTCTCCTGCGCCAGCGTTACGGGTGGATCCGGTGAAACAGGCGGCAGTCATGCAACGGCTGAACCTGGCGGGTCCGGCGGCGCCGCGATCAATCTGTGTGGTCAGACACAGTTGGAAGAGGCGATCGATTTGCTGGCCGCCAGCGAGGCGGCGATTACCAATGATTCAGGGTTGATGCATGTTGCAGCCGCCGTGGATACCCGGGTCATCGCGCTCTACGGTTCTTCCACGCCGGATTTCACGCCGCCACTGACCCACGATTGCACCATTCATTACCTGCGTCTTGA
>JBFFTZ010000198.1:0-5388 GCA_041571575.1 Gammaproteobacteria bacterium
AACTCGTCGCAATTGGCGGTGAGCAGATCAGAGGTGGAGTTCTTCACTCCCACCCCAATAACAATCTTGTTGTTTTCCCTAAGCTTGCTTACCAGGGGAGAAAAATCGGAGTCGCCGCTGATAATGGCGAAGGTATCCACGTGGGACTTGGTGTAACAAAGATCCAGCGCATCCACCACCATGCGAATATCCGCCGAATTCTTACCTGACTGACGCACATGGGGGATATCGATCAATTCGAAGGCGGCCTCGTGCATGGGCACCTTGAAATCCCTGTAGCGCTCCCAGTCGCAATACGCCTTTTTTACCACGATACTGCCCTTTAGCAGCAGTCTTTCCAGAACGCATCCGATATCAAAACGGTCGTACTTGGCATCGCGCACACCCAGCGCAACATTTTCGAAATCGCAGAACACTGCAATATTACTGATATCGTTCTGGCTCACTCGGTACTCCCGCTCGTGCATTAAGAAGTGTGATTATACTCTGAATACTCGTTATATACTTTAAGCCCGCATTTACGAAATGATCATCAAGGGACGCCATGTCTTCACTTGAACAAGTCGCAATTTTTCTCGCTGCAGCCACCCTTTGCGTCCCGCTGTTCAATCGACTTGGACTGGGTTCGGTATTGGGCTACCTGGCTGCCGGACTGATCATCGGTCCATCGTTGCTGGGACTGGTCACCAACGTAGATCAAATTCTCCATTTCGCCGAGATCGGCGTCGTACTGCTGATGTTCATTATCGGACTGGAGTTACAACCCTCCCGCCTGTGGGTACTGCGAGGACCGATTTTTGGTCTTGGCGCCGCCCAGGTGCTGATAACCGGATCACTACTGAGCCTGGCAGCCTGGCAATTCGGCATAGCCCCCGGGGCGGCCATATTAATTGGCCTGTCGCTGGCCCTGTCCTCCACCGCCTTCGTCCTGCAACTTCTGGGTGAACGCAACCAACTGGGCACCCGGCACGGCAAGGCGAGTTTTGCCATTCTTCTTTTCCAGGACCTGGCCTTTGTTCCCATGCTGGCCCTGGTCAATCTGCTCGCCGAGGCGCCGGACGACGAGATCGCCAGCCATCCGATCACCGAGTTATTCATGATCCTGGGTGCAGTGGTCCTGCTGCTGGTCATTGGACACTACATGCTACGTCCGCTTTTCCGAGCCGTGGCCTCCCTCTCGGATATCTTTACCGGCGCGGCGTTACTGGTCGTACTGGGCGCGGGCATCCTGATGGAATACGTGGGTGTCTCCATGGCCATGGGCGCATTCATCGCCGGCGTCATGCTGGCGGACTCCGAGTACCGCCATGAACTGGAAGTCACCATTGAGCCTTTCAAGGCCCTGCTGCTTGGCTTGTTTTTCCTGGCCGTGGGTATGTCCATACAAGTCCAGGCATTGGTCGATGCCCCACTGACAATCCTGGGACTGGTTCTTGGACTGATGCTGATCAAAGCCACTGTGTTGCTGGTCCTGGGCCGAATTTCCGGACTCGACTGGCACCGAGCCAGGCGACTTGCCGTGGTACTCAGCCAGGGCGGTGAATTTGCCTTCGTGATACTCGGCGCATCAACCCTGCTTGGGGTTGTTCCCCAGGCCCAGGGAAACACCCTGATACTGGTAGTCACTGTTTCCATGGTACTGACGCCCCTGCTGGTAAATTTCAACGAGGGACCGCTAGCCAGGTTGCTGGAAAAAACTCCACCGCCCCAGTATGACGAGATCGAGGAAGCCGAAAACCCGGTCATCCTGGTTGGCTTCGGACGCTTTGGACAAATCATTGGACGCGTATTGGCGTTACGGGGCATTCATTTCACCGCCCTGGAATCCAGCGCCTCCCAGGTAGATTTCGTTCGCCGCTTTGGCAACCAGGTGTATTACGGCGACCCCACCCGCCTGGAATTATTGCGTTCTGCTGGCGCCGGCAAGGCCAAACTAATCATCATTGCCATGGACGACAGCGACGACGCATTGAAACTGGCGGAACTGTGCAAAAAGCACTTTCCCAACCTGGCCATCTTCGCGCGGGCCAGAAACCGCCAACACGCTCACCTGCTCATGGATATCGGCGTGACCGGCCTGATTCGAGATACCTTCCTGTCCAGCCTGGACCTGGCACAGCAGGTCCTTGTAGCACTGGGGGATTCCCGGGAAATAGCCGCCGACACGATCACCCGATTCCGGGAACACGATGAAAAGAACCTGGTGAGACAGCACGCGATCCACCATGACGAGCATATGCTTATCCAGAATTCCCTGGAGGCTGCAGAGGACTTGCGACGACTGTTCGAGGCCGACTCCAGATCGGAGGCCATTGCTCGGGAGAGCGTCGAGGCACCGACGCCACCGGAGTCCGGATAATGCCCACCACCTGCACCGGTAATGGCCAGTCTGCGCTACCATGGGGGTCGAAAGCGGTTCCGGTAGTTCAATAAATGAAACCTTATCCCGATCACTTGCTCACCGACGGGCAGAACGAGGCCGGCAGCGCAGCCTGGCAGCAGTGGCTCTTCGTGCTTATCTTCAAGCACGACACACCCACAGGGAAACTCTTCGACCTATTACTGATCGTGGCTATCCTGGCCAGCGTACTGGTGCTGGCCCTGAGCACCGTCAGTAGATTCCATTTCCAGTATTCAACATGGTTCTACTACCTGGAATGGATATTCACGGTGTGTTTCACCCTTGAGTACCTGCTGCGACTGGCCTGTGTGAAGAGCAAGCGCACCTATTCCGGAAGCTTCTATGGCATCGTGGACCTGCTGGCCTTCTTGCCGTCTTACCTGCAACTGATCGTCCAGGGCGCAAGCTACCTGTTGATCGTCCGCATCATTCGAATCCTGCGCATCTTCAGGATTCTCAAACTCACCCGCTATGTGGGTGAGGCCGATGCATTGATGGAGGCGGTGCACGCCAGCCGCAGAAAAATCCTGGTATTCATCTACGTGGTGTTCACCCTGGTGGTGGTTTGCGGATCCATCATGTACCTGATTGAAGGTGAGGAACACGGCTTTACCAGCATCCCGGCAAGCATTTACTGGGCGGTAGTCACCCTGACCACGGTGGGATACGGGGATATTTCCCCCCAGACGCCGATGGGTCAGTTCATCGCCTCACTGGTCATGGTCATGGGCTACGGCATCATCGCCGTCCCTACCGGAATCTTCGCTGCCGAACTGGGACAGGTCATGGTGCGTCGCCGGCATAACGACAAGCGCTGCAGGGCATGCGGATTAACCGGTCACGACGATGATGCTGCCTATTGCCGCGGCTGCGGTAGCTCGCTTGAGGTGATGGAGGAACAATGACCCGGGAACCCAAAGCCGAGCACATTACTCGCAGAGTTTACTCTGGCAAGGTCATTGATCTGGAAATCAGCGAAGTCACCCTTCCCAACGGCGTGACGACCCGGCTGGAATTGATTCGCCATCCCGGGGGTGCAGCCGCCGTGGCCCTGGATGAAAAGAACCGGGTATGCCTGCTCAGGCAATACCGGCACGCTGCGGGGGGTTGGTTGTGGGAACTTCCGGCAGGAAAAATCGATAACCGCGAACCACCCCTGGAAACCGCTCAGCGAGAACTGGCCGACGAGGCAGGCGCTGGCGCGTCAGACTGGATTTCCCTGGGCCAGGTGCTGCCCTCACCCGGGGTATTCAACGAAGTGATATACCTTTGGCTGGCCCGCGGCCTGTCCGAGGTCTCGCAAGCACCGGAAGAAGACGAATTGCTGGAAGTTCACTGGCTGGATTTCGAGGAAGCCTGGGCCATGGCCCTGGACGGGAGGATTCGCGATGGCAAGACCCTTGCGGGACTCTTGCGAGCCCGACCCTATCTCTATAAGCACAACAATACAGACCCCCAGGAGCCACAAAATCATGAAACTATATGACTACACCCGGGCCCCCAACCCGCGCAGAGTACGCATTTTCATGGCGGAGAAAGGAATAGAGATTCCTCTGGAAACGGTAGACCTGGGGACCAACGCCCAGTTCGACGAGGGTTTCACCAGGCGGAATCCGTTCCGCACGGTTCCGGTGCTTGAACTCGATGACGGTACTCATATCAGCGAGTCCATGGCGATCTGCCGCTACCTGGAGGCGCTGTACCCGGAGCCACCCCTGTTTGGCGGCACTGCACTGGAACAGGCCCTGGTAGAAATGTGGAGCCGGCGGGCCGAACTCACCGGCCTGCTGCATGCGGCGGAAGTGGTTCGCAACTCCATACCGTTTTTTGCCGACAAGGCACTGCCAGGGGTCGAGGGCGGTTCACCACAAATTGAGGCGCTGATCGAGCGGGGCAAGGCCGGCCTGGAAAGGTTTTTCAGGGCCTTCGACAAGCAGTTGGCAAACAGCGAATTCGTGGCCGGTGACCACTACAGCGTGGCCGACATCACGACCCAGGTAACCATCGAATTTGCCGGGTGGCGAAAGATAGGGATACCTGAAGAGTGCAAGAACCTGGCCAGCTGGTACCAACAGGTTTCCGCAAGACCCAGCGCAAAAGCCTGACAGGGCCTATCCGGCTAGTCCTGCCGCGGGCGAAGGTGGTAAACGGTTTCCTGCATGTAGGTGAGCCCCCGCTGCTTAAAGCGAAGGTTATCCTCAAGGACATCACTGCTGTTCAGCACATCGATCTGGAATTTTTCGCCATACAGCTCTTCCACCTGTTCGGGAGTCACCGAGAAGGGCGGCCCACTCATGGCTTGCTGGTCATAATCAATGCAGACCAGCATCTGTGGGACATCAGGGAGCAGCGACCTGAGCAGCGCAGCGTAGTCCTCTCTCAGGTCCTGGGGCATGGCCACCAGGGCCGCCCTGTCATACACCGCCGTCACACCCTCCAGGTGCACCGGTTCCAGGTGAAAAAAATCCCCACACAGGATTTCGACCCCTTCGGCGCTATAACAACGAAACTCGGCCGAGGCCTGTTCGCGAGGCTGCCTGCCCCACTCCTGGAAAAAGTGCTCCACCGCCAGTTGGCTCAGTTCAACCCCCAGAACATACCAGCCCTGCTCCGCCAACCAACGCAAATCGAGACTCTTTCCACACAGGGGCACTAAAACCCGACCAGGCGGCTCGCCGGCAAAATCACGCCAGAATCTCCTCAAATAGACGTTCGGCTCATCCTCGTGAAAACCTATCTGGTTCTGGGCCCATCGCTGGTGCCAAAAATCCGGATTCATGATCCACCTCGCCAATGCAGAAGGGTTGTAAACGAAAGTATCACTGCGGACCAAATATTGAAAATCGAGGGACACACCCTGTACATGGGAGTCCAAGTGTTTAGAATGCATCCGTACCAATCACCTGCGGACAAGATGATCACATGGCCAACATTCTCGTCGTAGGCGCAAGCGGTTATATCGGCACCCACCTGGTGCCTGAACTGCA
>JBFFTZ010000199.1:0-5349 GCA_041571575.1 Gammaproteobacteria bacterium
ATGCTTACCACCACGTGGCCCGCCTCGAAGGTCAGGAAGCGCGGGTGGATGGTGGAAAAGTAGGGGGCGTTTCGACAGATTATGAAGGCGAAAAGTCTCTTTCCAAGCGGAAATCTCTCCAGTTTCCGGTAGATGCCGAGAACGCGATTGCTGCTGCTTTTGCTCATGGAGTACTGGTCTCGAAAATTTGGCTGTGCGGGGCGGTATCAGGGCTTGCCATAGCCGCCGCCGCCAGGAGTGTCGATACGCAGGATATCACCGGCTTCGAACCGCATGCTGGTGCAGCCGGGCAGTTCCTGGCGCTCACCCGATGCGCGGATCCGGGTGTTGCGTCCGGTTTTCCCTGCCTGCCCGCCCTGCAGTCCGAAGGGCGCCACCCGGCGATGGCCGCTGAGCATCGACACCTGCATGGGCTCAAGAAAACGAATTTCCCGGGTTACCCCGTTGCCGCCATGATGGCGACCGCTGCCGCCCGAATTCTCTCGTATGCAGAAGTTTTCCAGGCGCACCGGGAAACGTAATTCAAGTACCTCTGGATCTGTCAGGCGTGAGTTGGTCATGTGGCTGTGCACAGCCGAGGTGCCGTCAAAGGTCTCGCCTGCGCCGGTACCGCCACACAGGGTTTCGTAATACTGGTAACGCTCGGTGCCAAAGCTCAGGTTGTTCATGGTGCCCTGGGCGGCGGCCATGACCCCCAGGGCGCCGAACAGGGCATTGGTAATGCACTGGGAGGTTTCTACATTGCCTGCCACTACCGCCGCCGGCGTTTTCGGATCCAGGAGGCTGCCGGGAGGGATGATGATCTTGATGGGTTTCAGGCAACCCGCGTTCATAGGAATGTCGCGATCCACCAGGCAACGGAATACATACAGCACGGCGGCCTTGCAGATGGCCGAAGGGGCATTGAAGTTATCCGTCGACTGGGGCGAGGTTCCGGTGAAATCAACACAGGCGCTGCCTGCCTGTGCATCAACGGTCACCGCCACCTGTATCACCAGTCCGCTGTCCATCTCGTACCGGAACCGGCCATCTCGCAGGACGCCGATGACCTCCCTGACCGCAGCCTCTGCGTTGTCTTGCACATGGCCCACATAGGCGCGAACCACCGGCAGCCCGAATTGCTTACACATCTTGTGGAGTTCGGAAATCCCTTTTTGGTTGGCGGCGATCTGGGCCTTGAGGTCGGCGATGTTCTGGTCAGGATTCCGGGCGGGGTAGGGGCCCTGGGCAAGTCGTTCCCTGACTTCCTGTTCCCGAAAGCGCCCGCCGCTTACCAGGGGGAAACCATCAAACAGGATCCCTTCTTCCTCGACGCTTTGGCTGTGCGGTGGCATTGAGCCCGGTGTGATACCGCCTATGTCCGCATGATGCCCGCGGGAGGCGACGAAAAATTCCAGCTGGTCATCTGTGAACACCGGGCTTACCAGGGTGATGTCCGGCAAGTGTGTGCCGCCGTTGTAAGGCGCGTTAAGCATGTAGACATCGCCGGCTTTCAGGTTCTTCCCGTGAGCATTGATGATGGCGCGGACGCTCTCCCCCATGGAGCCCAGGTGCACCGGCATATGCGGCGCGTTGGCCACCAGTTCGCCGCCCGGTCCAAATACCGCACAGGAGAAGTCCAGGCGTTCCTTGATGTTTACCGAGTGGGCGGTGTTCTCCAGGATCACGCCCATCTGCTCGGCTATATGCATGAACAGATTGTTGAATACCTCCAGCAACATGGGGTCCACGCGAGTGCCTTCACTGAGCGCCATGCTGACTGGTTTCTGGCGTGCCAGCACCAGGTGGCCATAGGGGTTCATGCTGGTTTTCCAGCCTGGCTCGATGACGATGGTGCCATGGCTTTCGGTAATGATGGCCGGGCCGTTGATCTGAATTCCCGGTTGAAGATTTTCCCGTTGGTAGACTGGCGTGTCCTGCCATTGTCCATCGAGCCACATGGGGGTGACGCTTGCCGCTTGCGGCGCGCCGCCCCCGGGTTCCATGGGCTGCTCCGCCCCGGCGCCGGTCTCCCCGATGGCTTCCACTTCCACATCCGCCACCACCAGAGGCGTGTCCGGGCTGGTGAAGCCAAACCGTTGCTGCTGGATGAGTTCGAAGCTCTCGCGCATGTTTTCCAGGCTATCTAGCTCAACCGCCAGGGTGCTGTCGGTCCCGGCGTAGCGCAGCCGCACACGCCTGCTGAAACTCAACTGTTCCGCGGCGAGGCCCTGTTGCTCAAGTTCTCGTCCGGCCCTGCGGCCCAGCGTCCCGGCGGTCTCGGTGATAGTCTGGATTGCCGCCTCGTCCAGCGGCAGTTCCAGTGACTGCTGGCGTATGGACCGCAGCTGGGCCAGTCCCATGCCATAGGCCGAAAGCACGCCGGCCAGCGGGTGAATGAAAATTTTTGGAATTCCCAGGGCATCGGCAACCTGGCAGGCATGCTGCCCTCCGGCTCCGCCGAAGCAACTCAATGCGAAACGGCTGGCGTCGTATCCTCGCTGGATGGAGATTTCCTTGATGGCGGTGGCCATCCGATTGACGGCAATGCGCAGGAAACCCTCCGCCGCCTGTTCGGGACTGTACCGGGTGCCTGCCTCGGCGTTGATCCGGTCGGTGAGCTGGGCGAAGCCATTTTTCACCGCGTCGGAATCCAGTGGCTGGTCGCCGCCGGAACCAAAAACCCTGGGGAAATGTTCCGGCTGAATTCGGCCCAGCAGGACATTGATGTCGGTGACAGTCAGGGGTCCGCCCCGCCGGTAACAGGCAGGGCCGGGATTGGCGCCGGCCGACATGGGCCCAACCTGCATGCGTCCGTCGCTGTAATGCAGCACCGATCCACCACCTGCTGCCACGGTGTGAATTTTCATCATCGGGGCGCGGATTCGCACGCCGGCAATCAAGTTGTCCTGGGCCCGCTCGAAGTCACCGTCAAACAGGGACACGTCGGTGGAGGTACCCCCCATGTCGAAACCGATTAGCTGTTCTATGCCAGCGATTTCCGCGGTGCGCACCATGCCCACCACGCCGCCTGCCGGGCCTGAGAGAATGCTGTCCCTGCCACGGAAAAAGTCGGCACTGGTCAGGCCGCCACTGGACTGCATGAACATCAGGCGGGTATCACCCAGTTCCTGGCGCAGGCCCGGTATATAGCGCAGCAGCAAGGGCGAAAGGTAGGCGTCCGCGACCGTGGTGTCGCCGCGTCCCACAAGACGAATCAGGGGTATCACGTCATGGGAGGTGGAAACCTGGGTGAAGCCGACTTCCCTGGCCAGCCTGGCTGCCTGTTGCTCGTGGGCCGCGTAGCGGTAGGCATGCATGAACACGATCGCAACCGAACGCAGTCCCTGGTCGTAGGCCTGCTCAAGGGCGATGCGCAAGGCTGTTTGATCAAGCGGGCGCAGGGGATTGCCTGCCGCATCCACCCGTTCCTCCGCCTCGATGACCCGGTCGTACAACAATTCGGGAAGTTCGATGTGACGGGCAAACAGGTCGGGCCGATTCTGATATCCGATGCGCAAGGCATCGCGAAATCCTGCGGTGATAATCAACGCGGTGGGCTCACCCTGGCGTTCCAGCAGGGCGTTGGTGGCCACCGTGGTGCCCATCTTTACCGCTTCAATCTGCGCGTGAGGAATGGGCTGGTCAGTGGCGACGCCGAGACAGCGGCGTATGCCCTCAAGGGCCGCGTCCGCGTAGTGCTCCGGATCACTGGATAGTAACTTGAGTGTTTGTAGCTCGCCCCCGGGGGTGCGCGCCACCAGGTCGGTAAAGGTGCCGCCACGGTCAATCCAGAATTGCCATTTATTCGAGCTACCCACGTATTCCTTCCGGCTTGGTCAATGCTGGAGGATTGTTTCACCAATTGAGCCGCGGCGCATCCGCAGCACGAAAATCCGTCGCCTTGAAGTTGGTGAACCTCGCCTGCCTTGCTATGGTGTGCGGGCGATATTTCAGGAGAACAAGAATGAGTCGAGCCGAGGCGATCCTGGCAACCCTGTTGGTCTACATGGGAGTGATGTTGGCCATTGGTTTGTGGGCCAGTCGACGCACTCGTGACGAGACTGACTTTCTCCTGGGCGGACGCAAGCTGGGCGCCTGGGTTGCGGCACTGAGCGCATCGGCAAGTTCCTCCTCGGCCTGGACATTGCTCGGTGTTTCCGGTGCCGCCTACAACTGGGGCCTGTCCGCCGTCTGGTTGTTTCCCGCGATTTTTCTTGGCTACCTGGCCAACTGGGCCTGGGTGGGGCCGCGCATCCGGGTCCTGAGCCGCAAGACCGGCGCGATTACCCTGACCGAAGTGCTGGCCGGGGATAAAAAGGATCCCCTGTATCCACTAATCATGAAAACCGCCTCGGTGATTATCGTGGTGTCCTTCATGTTTTACGTGGCCTCCCAGTTGCAGGCCGCCGGCAAGGCTTTCGACAACAGTTTCGGGCTTGGCCAGGACCTGTCCCTGCTGATCGGAGTACTGGTGGTGGTCACCTACACCCTGCTGGGTGGGTTCTGGGCTGTCAGCGTCACCGATACCTTGCAGGGCCTGCTGATGGTTGGAGCCGCTGTCGTGCTGCCGGTGGCCGCCATGGTGGCAGTGGGCGGTCCTGATCAGCTGCTGGCCGGCCTGAAGGCGGTGGCCACCGGGAACCAATTGTCCTGGACGGGGCCGTTCACCGGGGTGATGGGCGTGGCTTTTGTGTTGGGCCTGCTGGGAATCGGGGCAGGTTATCCGGGTCAGCCCCACGTGGTGAACCGGTTCATGGCGATCAAGGATGAAAACTCCCTGCGCGCCGGGCGCGTTATCGCCCTGGGCTGGTGTGTCCTGATTTATTCCGGAACCCTGCTCATTGGTTTGTGCGCCAGGGTCCTGTATTCCACCATCGCCGATGGCGAGATGGTGTTTTTCGAGGTTGCCAACCGTTTGCTCTCGCCGGTCATGGCCGGGGTGGTCGTAGCGGCAGTGCTCTCGGCGATTATGTCCACGGCCGACAGCCAGTTGCTGGCGGCTGCGTCTTCTGTTTCACATGACTGGCGATTGGCCAACGGCAAGACTTCGGATTTGAATGTTTCCCGGGTCGTGGTGTTGATTGTCAGTGTGGTGGCCACCTTGCTGGCACTGTTTGCCCCCGATGCGATCTTCTCCCGGGTGTTGTTTGCCTGGAGCGCTGTGGGTTCGGCCTTCGCGCCGCCCCTGCTTGTTCGACTGGCCGGCTACGAGACCACCGCCAAATCAACCCTGTCCGCCATGACCATGGGCGCCGGTCTCACGGTGGTGCTGCACTTGATGCCAGACGCCCCGGGCGATGTTGCCGAGCGCCTGGTTCCCTTTGTCCTGGCCCTGGGTATCAGCATTACTGGTATTCGCGGTCGGAC
>JBFFTZ010000200.1:0-5323 GCA_041571575.1 Gammaproteobacteria bacterium
CATATTCGAGCATGGGTAGGTTGGCTCGGGGCTGTGGCAAATATACGTGACGCCGGAAATCTCCCGGGACGAAAAGTCAGGTCGACGGACGGATAGAAATCATGACAACTGAATCCTCAAAAGAACGCGCCCTCGCGATGCTCAATAGTGCATTGGACGAGTGGGAGGACAAGGTTGCTGCGTTGCAGGCGACACTGGTCCAGCGCGATCAGGAAATTGCCGAGCTGAAAACCCAATCCACCAAAGCCTTAAAGGAATCCAAGGCAAAACTGCTGAAGCCCAGCGAAGAGCAGATCACCAAGCTAAGTAACAAAATCCAGGCACGCGCCAGGAAGCAGGAAGAACTGGAAAAGGCGCTCAAGGAAAAAGAAAGCGAGCTCACCGC
This sequence comes from Gammaproteobacteria bacterium, assembly GCA_041571575.1. Classification (GTDB taxonomy): domain Bacteria; phylum Pseudomonadota; class Gammaproteobacteria; order Steroidobacterales; family BM003; genus CAKZML01. The sequence goes on from JBFFTZ010000200.1 coordinate 386, forward strand.
CCTGGCCGAAAAATTATCCAGTAACGAATCCCTGCAGCAAGAGCTTAATGAATGGCAAGACCGGTATGGCGAGGCCCAAAAACACCTGGCCGATCACGAGCACACCATTAAAAACCTGGAAGCCGTGATTAACGCAAAAATTGAATTGATGGCCATCGTCGAGCAGGAACTTGATGAGCTCAAACAAAGGCTGCCATCAAAGATCGCCTCCCTGGACGAATACAAGACCCGCCTCCAGCAGAGCCAGGAAGAGATGGACAAGCTGAAGGCTGAATTATTCAAGAAAGAAGCCGCGTTCCACGAACGCGATGCTGTTGCGAATGGCTTGCAAAACAAGCTGGATGAGGTGACCGGACAACTTTCAGACCGGGATGAAGCCCTGCAGGCTGAACAGGAAAAGCTGTCCAGGAGGAAGGCCGAACACGAAGCTGCCGTAGCAACCATTGACCGGCTGCAAGAAAAACTCGCGGAATCTTCAAAACAGCTGGAACAGCAGGCAAATCAATTGAATTCCGTCGAATCGAGACTGGAAACCGAAAGCGCTTCAGCGACAGCGTTCAAGACTGATCTCGCCAGGGTGGAAAGCCAGCTGGAAGAAATGCATGTTCGCGCTGAATCCAGCGAGAAGAAGGCAGCCGCCCTTGAGGCGGAACTGGTCGAGAATAAAAAACTCTCCACCACACAGCAGGAAACTCTCGCGGCACAAAAAGAACTGATCTCGAACATGGACCGGGACGCGAGCAAGATGCGAGCGCTGCGGGAAGAGGTCAGGGGAAAAGAGAAGGCCCTTGGGGAAATCCAGAGCCAGCTGGATACCCGGGACAAGTTGATCGAAACACTGCAATCAGACAGCGACGAGCTACGCAAGACCCGCAGGCAGCTGCGTGAGTCCCAGGCGGAAATTTCTCGACTGAAAATTCTTGCCGCACCGGGAGCCGATTCTCCGGAAATCGTGGAACTGAAGCACGCTCTGCACGACAAGGAAAAAGCGATTGGCGCCCTGTCACTGGCAGTGAGAAAACGCGAAGAGTCCATTAAGGAGCTCACCGAAGAAGCCAGCACCTGGCACGAGCGTTACCAGAAACTCCAGGACAAGTTCCCCGGAACCAGCTCCGATGACACGGCAATTACGGAAGAGACCGCAAAAAAAGCCTGACAATAATCAGGCGCCGTTCCCCTACCCGGGCCCCGTAAGGCTGAAATAATCACGATCCGCCAGGAACGGAAATCGTTCCCGGTAATCCATCATCGCTTCACGATCCAGCCTGGCGCTGAACACTTCCTCGACCTTTTCGCGACACCACAGCACCTGGCCTGAATAATCCACCAGGCTGCTGTCGCCCACGTATTCAAGTCCCTTGGCGTCCGCCCCTACCCGATTCACCGACGCCACGTAGCACTGGTTTTCGATCGCCCTGGCCCGGCCCAGGACCTGCCAGTGCAAGCGCCGACGGTGGGGCCAGTTAGCCACATACAGCAGCAGGTCAAAGTCCATGTCGTTACGACTCCATACCGGGAAGCGCAGGTCATAGCAGATCATTGGACAAATCCGCCAACCCTTGTATTCCACGACGACCCGTTCATCGCCCGGAGTATAAGAACGATGTTCACCGGCCATGGTAAACAGATGCCGCTTGTCGTAGTGGTGCAGTGTTCCGTCGGGCTCCGCCATGATGAAGCGGTTCATGTACTGCCCATGTTCACCAATAATCAGACTCCCGCATACCGCGGCGTCCATATCCCGAGCTCTATGCCGCATCCAGCTGACACTCGGCCCATCCATGGTCTCTGCAAATTCCACCGCGTCCATGGTGAACCCGGTGGAAAACATTTCAGGCAAGACGACTAGATCAGCGTCCTGCGGCACGGCCTGCATGAGCAACTGGAGATGTTCCCGATTGGTCTCTGGCTGATGCCAGGCGAGATCCGCCTGCACCAGGCTGATTTTCAAAGTTGACATAGACGGTCTGCAGCCTCGATTAGGGTGTGGTCGTTCTTGGCAAAACAAAAGCGAAGGTAGCGGCCATGCAGCGGCTGCTCACAAAATACCGACACCGGGATGGACGCCACACCAATTTCCCGGGTCAGTGCCTTTGCATAGGCCAGGTCATCCATCGCGGTGATGTCGCTGTATTCAAGGAGCTGGAAGTAACTTCCCCGGGCTGGCATGAAGCGGAACCGCGAGCCCTGGAGCTGGCCGCAAAACAAATCTCTCTTGACCTGGTAGAACGCTGACAACTGCTGCCAGTGATCCGGGTGGTGTTCCAGGAAATCGGCGATCGCCAGCTGCAGGGGGGTGGCAATGCAATAACAAACGAATTGATGAATTTTCCTGAACTCAGCCATCAGCGCATCAGGCGCCGCACAAAAACCGATCTTCCATCCGGTGGCATGCAGGGTCTTGCCAAAGGACGACACCACGAAGCTGCGTTCAAACAGTTCCGGGTGAGCCATCAGGCTGCTGTGCATCTCGTTATCGAAAACTATGTGCTCATAGACTTCGTCAGAGAGTATCCACAGGCGGTAGTGACGGACGATATCCGCCAGCCGGTCCAGATCGTGGCGGCTGAGCATGGCGCCGGTGGGGTTGTGCGGAGAATTCAGGATAATCAGCCGGGTGCGCGGGCTCAGGGACTGCTCAAGGCGATCCCAGTCCACGCTGAAATCTGGCTCCTGCAGGGGCAGGTGCACCGTGCGCCCTCCCGCCAGTTTCACTGCAGGCTCGTAACTGTCGTAAGCGGGATCGAATACGACAACCTCGTCACCCTGCCCCACCACCGCCTGGATAGCGACGAACAAGGCTTCGGTCGCACCGTGGGTAATGGTCAACTGGGCGTCCGGGCACAGCCGGACCCCATGCTGCTGAACCAGTTTATTCGCCAACTGCTGCCGCAGTTCGGGCATGCCTGTCATGGGGGCATACTGATTCCGCGCATCGTTCACATGCCCAACCAGCGCCTCACGCAATGCTTCCGGTGCATCGAATTCAGGAAACCCCTGTGAGAGATTCAATGCACCGCACTCAGCGGCCAACTGGGACATCACGGAAAATATCGTGGTACCCACCAATGGCAGCTTGCTGATAATTGCGGCTTCGGGTTCTGGCATAGGTCCTCCTGACTATTACAAAGCTTAGACTCGCAAGGCCGTCGCGGCAACGAGGCTGCGCGGCTATTGCCAGAAGCGACCCGTCCACGTACCTTTGCAAAACAACCGCCATGAATTTCCGTCAGAATTAATTCTGGTAATTCCATAGAGCAACATCACACAATATCGCGGCAACGGAGGCCTCGTAATGAAATTGAAAACTCTGATTACCACCCTGGTCGCCCTGGGAAGTTTCGGCTTCGCAATGCAAAGCTTTGCCTGGCAGCCTGATCCCAACAATACCGAACAGACCAACGCGGCGGAAACCATCGCTGCATTCAAGGCCGAGGACCCGGGCATCCAGCGGTTCTTCGACAAGGCCGTTGGCTATGCCGTATTTCCCTCCGTAGGCAAAGGCGGCATTGGCATTGGCGGCGCACACGGCAAGGGACTGGTGTTCTCCAATGGTGTGCCGATTGGTCGCTCCAGCCTGAGCCAGTTGACAATCGGCTTCCAGCTGGGCGGACAGGTCTACAGCGAAATCATTTTCTTCAAGGACAATGTTGCGCTGGAGGATTTCAAGCGCGGGAACTTTGAAATGGGCGCCCAGGTCTCGGCCGTGGCATTGACTGCCGGCGCTTCCGCCGACACCAGCTATAACGGTGGCGTAGCGGTATTCACCATGGCCAAGGGCGGCTTGATGTACGAAGCCTCGGTTGGCGGTCAGAAATTTACCTACAAGCCTTACAAGTAATCCGAAGCTCAAGGAAAGGCCGGCGCGACGCCGGCCTTTTTTGATTATGGGGAACACGCTCACGAGGTCATCATCCCGGTGGCAGGCATGGCGCACCACACTGACATGAGTCCCCGCCGGGCCGCGGGCAACGTGGCCTTGCTCGGGATCGCCCAGGCGTTGAGTACCTGCGCACCCATCGTGGTGACCCTGCTGGGCGGCATCGTTGGCGCCCGGCTTGCCCCGGAGGGCTGGTCCACCCTGCCCATGTCGGTAATGATTATCACCCTTGCCTCGGGCGCCATTCCCGCCTCCATGCTTATGCGGCATATCGGCCGGCGGGCCGGCTTCGCCGGCGGCGCAGTACTGGGTGCCATCGGCGCCCTGGTGGTTGCCCTGGCCCTCTATCGTGAAAGTTTCGGGCTACTGTGTACCGGCACCATGCTCATGGGAGTCAATGGCTCGTTTGCCATGCAGTACCGTTTTGCCGCGGCGGAAAGTGTTGCCCTGCATAACGTCAGCCGGGCTATTTCGGGCGTATTGCTGGGTACCGTCCTGGCAGCCTGGGCGGGACCGGAACTGGCCGCCAGGGCCCGCCTGTTGGTCCCGGAGGTGGAATACGCCGGCTCGTTTTTTGTACTGGCTGCCTTCCTGCTGGCCAGCGCAGCCCTGGTTGCCTGCATTCGGGAACCCGAACCCAGGGAACTGGCTGAAGAGGGCGAGGAACGCCCGCTGTCTCAAGTATTCAAACAACCCACCTTGATCATTGCGGTTATGTCGGCGGCGGTGGGATACGGGGTCATGAACCTGGTGATGACGGCCACCCCGATCAGCATGCACGTGATGCACGGGCATTCGATAGACGACACCGCCATGGTCATCCAGTCTCACGTGCTCGCCATGTATTTGCCCTCCCTGGGCAGCGGCCTGCTGATTGGCTGGCTGGGTATTCCAGCGGTAATGGCCATGGGGGTGGTGCTACTGGGGGCCACGGTAGTGGCAGGTCTGTCCGGTCACGAGATACACAGTTACTGGCTGGCGCTGGTCAGCCTGGGGGTCGGCTGGAACCTGTTGTTCGTATCCGGCACGACCCTGCTGACCCGGCATTACCGGGCCAG
>JBFFTZ010000201.1:0-5307 GCA_041571575.1 Gammaproteobacteria bacterium
AATTCGGGGACCCCCAGAGGGAGTGTCGCAAGGACCGGAGACGACTGATTTTGGTACGAACGGCGCGCTGTCCTGAAGACAGGGTCGACACTCTCCTTCCTCACCGGTCGATTCAAAATCAAACCACGATTTTGACCAGGAAAAGCCGCCAGACAGGCGACGGGCGTAGGGGTCGATCAGCAGTTTCGACGGATTACAGCGTAAGCCCTGTTCAAAGTCATAACGGCCATGTACCCGGTAACCGTAACGCTGACCAGGCCCACAGCCCGGCAGATAACCATGCCAGACACCGTCCGTGCACTCCCTCAGGCGATAGTGACCCGCCTCCCGGTCCTGCTCATCAAACAGACACAGTTCCACCGACTCGGCAGCGCCGGAGTACAGTGCGAAATTAACTCCCTGTCCGTCCCAGTGCGCCCCGAGCGGAGTGGGGCTGCCCGTCTCGATCATGAGACGCCTGGTGGAATCGGGATGAGCTTCCAGATATCGCTGTTGTAGTCACCCATGGTCCGGTCCGTGGAGAACCTTCCCGATGCAGCGCTGTTCAGGATACTCATGCGCGTCCAGTTTTCCTGGTCCCTGTAGGCCTGCTCAACCCTGGTTTGGGCGTCCACAAAACCACGGAAATCCGCTGCGGTCATCCAGGCGTCGTCCGGGGCACGAACAGATGCGATGACCGCGTCGAGAATACCGGGTTCAAAAAGATTGAACTGGCCACTTTCGATTAATCCCATCACACGGGAAAAATCCTCGTCACCCTCAATAATGGCGTGGGGATCATAGTTGCCTCGCCGCTTCTCGACTTCATCAACCGTTAGGCCGAACAGGAAGAAGTTCTCGACCCCCACAGCCTCAAGGATTTCCACATTGGCGCCGTCCAGGGTGCCTATTGTCAGGGCGCCATTCATCATGAACTTCATATTACCCGTCCCCGAAGCTTCCTTGCCGGCAGTTGAAATCTGCTCAGACAGTTCGGCTGCCGGGCAAATGGTCTCCATTGCCGACACGTTGTAGTCCGGGAAAAACACCAGGCGCAAACGGCCCTTGGTAGCCGGGTCTTCATTGATGACCCGGGCCACATTATTGATGAATTTGATAACCGTCTTGGCCATCACGTATCCCGGCGCAGCCTTGCCACCGATGATAATGGCTCGCGGCACCAGGGAATCACCGTCGCCACGCTTGATGCGGTCATACAGGTGCACTGCATGGAGCACATTAAGCAGTTGGCGCTTGTATTCGTGGATGCGTTTCACCTGGACATCGAACAGCATGTCCGTGCCCAGTTCGATACCGGTGCGGCGCAGAACCAGTTTTGCCAGGCGCTCCTTGCTGACCAACTTTGCCTTTCGCCAGGCGACTCGAAATTCCGGATTCTCGGCCAGGGGACGCAGTCGGGTAAGCTGATCCAGGTCAGTCACCCAGCCATCACCGAGCTGTTCGCTAATCAGCGACGACAAGGTCGGATTGCAGGCAGCCAGCCAACGTCGCTGCGTGACACCATTGGTCTTGTTATTGAATTTCTCCGGCCACAGCTCCGAGAAGTCCCTGAACAGGCCTTCTCTTAACAGTCGCGAGTGAAGCTCCGCGACGCCATTGACCGAAAAGCTTCCGACCAGGGCCAGGTAGGCCATGCGAATCATCGGATTATTCCCTTCCTCGATCAAAGACATCCTGGCCAGGCGATGATCGTCGCCCGGCCAGCGTCGACTGACCTCAGCGATAAAGCGGGCGTTCACCTCGTAGATAATCTCCATCAGTCGCGGCAGCAGGCTGCGGAACATTTCTACCGGCCAGCGCTCCAGGGCCTCGGGCAACAGCGTGTGATTGGTGTAAGCCATGGTGTGAGTAGTGATGTCCCAGGCTTCATCCCAGCAAAGGCCGCACTCATCCATCAGCAGGCGCATCAACTCAGCTACCGACACCGCAGGGTGCGTGTCGTTTAGCTGGAAACAATGCTTGGCGGCAAATTCGCTGAAGTCATTTCCGTGTGTTTTTTTCCAGAGTCGCAGCGCGTCCTGGAGACTTGCCGAGGCAAGGAAGTATTGCTGACGCAATCGCAATTCCTGCCCATTCTCCGTTGCATCATTGGGATACAACACCATGGTGATGTTTTCCGCCTCGTTCTTGGCGGCCACTGCCGTCGCGTAGCTGCCGGCGTTGAATTCATCCAGGTCAAATTCGTCGGTGGCCGCCGCGGACCAAAGCCGCAAAGTGTTGACGAACTCATTGCGGTACCCGGGAATCGGGATGTCAAATGGAATCGCCAGCACATCATTGGTGCCTACCCAGCTGAATCGGGCTTTGCCCTGCTCATCGGTGTAGTGCTCCAGGGAACCGCCAAACTTCACTCTCAGGGTTAACTCCGGCCGTTCTATCTCCCAGGGATATCCGTCCCTAAGCCATGCATCAGGCTCTTCCACCTGGTGTCCATCCTGGATCTTCTGGTGGAACATTCCGTAACGATAGCGGATACCGTAACCGGTCACCGGCAGGCGCAGGGTGGCGCAACTGTCCAGGAAACAGGCCGCCAGACGCCCAAGTCCGCCATTGCCCAATCCGGCGTCGCGCTCCGCTGCAGCCAGGTCTTCCATCTCCAGGCCCAACTCATTCATCGCATGGGAGGCTTTATCCTCGAGTCCGAGACTCAACAGGGCATTACGCAACAGGCGTCCCATCAAGTATTCCATCGACAGGTAACAAACCCGTCGACTGCCGGATTCTTGCGCGGCACGAGTGGACGCAATCCAGCGCTCAGTCAGGCGATCCCGTACCGTGTGCACCAGGGCCTCATAGGCAACCGGAGAATTCCCCTGCAATTCGCGCCTGCCCAGCATGCGTGAAAAATAGTGAACAAACTCCTGCAAGACCGCCTGCTCTGTCATCTCCAGTTGAGGAAGGTCAGGCAGCTTTTGCTTGCCGGCGTCGCTACGACTAAAGGTCATCTACAAGTCTCCATTAACTCGCCCTGCTCTGGTCAAGAGGCTCTAGTATCAATGTGGCCAGCGGCGGAAGGACCAGTTCCAGGGCCGCCGGGCGCCCATGGGTCGGCACGTTGACTGCCTCGGTCACGCCCAGGTTGCCAACCCCGCTTCCGCCATAAATTTCGGAATCGGTATTCAGAAGCTCACGGTAGCGCCCGCTTACCGGCACACCAATACGGTGGTGGTGACGGACTACCGGGGTGAAATTGGATACGCACACAACGAAACGTCCGTCCCGCGCCCGCCTTATCCAGGACAAGACACTGTTGGCCTTGTCGTCGGCATCAAGCCATTCGAACCCCTCGGCGCTGAAGTCTATCTCGTGCAATGCCGGGGTGCTGGAATAAATCCTGTTCAGGTCTCGAACCAGTCGCTGCGCTCCCCGGTGACCCGGCTGATCAAGCAAATACCAATCAAGTTCCCGGTCATGATCCCATTCCCGCTGCTGGGCCAGTTCCGACCCCATGAACAACAGTTTCTTACCCGGGTGACAGAACATACTTGCGTAGTAGGCCCGCAGGTTGGCAAGTTTTTGCCAGTGATCCCCCGGCATACGGTCAAACAAGGAACCCTTGCCATGGACCACCTCGTCATGGGACAGGGGCAGCACGAAATTCTCGCTGAAGGCATAGACCAGGCTGAAGGTCATCTTGTCATGGTGAAATCTGCGGTGAACCGGATCCTCATGCATATAGGAGAGGCTGTCGTTCATCCAGCCCATGTTCCACTTGTAGGTGAAACCCAGACCGCCACTGTAGGTGGGTCGTGACACGCCCGGCCAGGCGGTGGACTCCTCCGCGTAAGAAGTAGCGCCATGGGCATGCACCGCTTCATTGAGCTTGCGAAGAAAGGCTACTGCAGCGTAGTTCTCGTTGCCCCCATTCTCGTTGGGTATCCACTCGCCTTTCTTGCGTGAATAATCCAGGTAGAGCATGGACGCCACGGCGTCCACCCGGATCGAGTCCACGTGGAATTCCTCGATCCAGTACAGAGCGCTTCCAATGAGGTAGTTGATCACCTCATTGCGTCCATAATTGAAGACCAGGGTACCCCAGTCCGGGTGGGCGCCTTTTCGCGGATCTTCATGCTCGTACAGTGCGGTTCCGTCAAAGCGCCCCAGTCCGTGGGCATCACGGGGGAAATGGGCCGGCACCCAGTCAACGATGACCGCTATACCAGCCTGGTGGCAGCAATCAACGAAATAGCGAAAATCATCCGGTTCGCCAAAGCGGCAGGTGGGAGCAAACATGCCTATGGGCTGGTAGCCCCAGGAACCGCTGAACGGATGTTCCGACACAGGCAGCAATTCAATATGGGTGAAGCCCATATTCACCACGTAATCCACCAACTCCCTGGCTAACTCACGGTAACTGAGCGATCGGGAGGGATCGGATTCGGGTCGGCGCCATGAGCCAAGGTGAACCTCGTAAATGCTCACCGGTTGATCCAGCCTGGGACTGCCAGGACGGGCGGCGACCCAGTCCTGGTCCTTCCAGGCATAGGCACTTTGATATACCACCGAGGCGTTTCCCGGTGGCGGCTCGAAATACTGGCCTATCGGGTCTGTTTTCGATGGGAGGAGATTCCCCTTGCCGTCAAGAATCTCATACTTGTACAGGGCCCCATGGCCGACATCGGGAACGAAGATTTCCCAGACACCGTTACCCGGATGAAGTCGCATCACATGGCGACGCCCGTCCCAGTCGTTGAAATCCCCTACCACACTCACCCGCAGCGCATTGGGCGCCCACACGGAAAATCGCGTGCCCTGGACTCCATGGACTTTGACGCACTGGGAGCCCATTGCATTCCAGATTTGCTGATGTGAGCCCTGACCCAGCAAGTGCAGATCCAGCTCCCCCAGTATGGATGGAAACCGGTAGGGGTCTTCCATGACCCGGGAGTTGCCATCCCCATAAACCACCTTCAAACGATAGCGTCGTTTGCGTGGCGGCATGACAGCGCAAAACACGCCCTGCTCATGAACTCTTTGCATGGGCGCCAACTGCTTACCCCCGGCATCCACCAGGAACACCTGGACGGCGCCGGGCTGAAAGCAGCGCACGATGCGTTCACCGGAGTCCAGGCGATGTATGCCCAGCAAGGCAAAGGGATTGTTGCAGTGGCCCTGGACCAGCGCATTCAGCGCCTCGCCATGGGCCCGTCGATCAGCGTCCAGGATGTCCATACAGATCCTCCTGGTATTGCCTGGCAGCTAAATCCCAGGTGAATCGCCGCTCGGCTGCCTGGTTGCGTATGCCAGCCCATTTCCTGGGACTGGTCACCTTCAACGCCAGGGCCTGGGCCACCGTCTCAGCAAAAT
>JBFFTZ010000202.1:0-5275 GCA_041571575.1 Gammaproteobacteria bacterium
CTTACCGAGAGTATGCCCGCACAGGTACTGAATCATGATCAGAAAAACATTTGGAACACTGCTGCTCGCCGCTGTCGGCACCGCCGGCTTGAATGCCCCCGCGCTGGCGGATTGGTCCGGTGAAGGCGACCTGGGCATGGTGGTTGCCAGGGGCAACACCGACACTGACACCATTTCCGCCCACCTGGCGGTGAAGCAGACCAAGGAGCAGTGGGAACACAATGCCGGACTGAGTTTTCTTCGCAGCACCAATACCGGCGTAACCAACGCCGAACGCTACCAGCTCACCGGTCAGTCCAACTACGCCATCGACGAACGCAGCTACTACTTTGGTTCGCTGCGTTACGAGCAAGACAAGTTCAGCGGGTTCGACTATCAAAGCAGCGCCACCGCCGGTTACGGTCGCAAGATTGTCGACACCGAGGTCTCTACGCTGAAAGCCGAACTGGGTATCGGTTATCGCCAGACCAAGCAGGAAACCTTTAGCTCGGAAGGCGACGCCATCCTGCGTGGGGCAATGAACTACACCCGGGCTCTGACCGACACCACCAACATCAGCAACGACACCCTGGTTGAAGCGGGCAAAAACAACACCTTCGCCCAGAACTTCACCGGCCTGAGCGTGCGTATCAACGAATCCATGGCCATGAAACTGGGCTTTGAAGTGCGTTACAACTCAGAAGTGCTTGAGGGCCTGAAGAGCACCGACACCATTACCACGATTAACCTGAACTACAAGTTCTAGGACTGTCGCCCGCTTCTGGAGTAACCCTGGCCTTAAGGGCTGGAGAGCGCCAGACGAAGATTGCGGGATAGAAGTGAAAAGGCCGGCCTCGTGATGGGGCCGGCCTTTTTTATGCCTCGAAGCAAGTTCGATCGCCTACTCTGCCGGCGGCATTAAGGCCATGGCGCCGACCACCATGGCCTCAATTCCCGATTTGATCGAGGGCTCGGGCTGAATTTTGAAAAACGGTGAATGATGGGACGGTGCGCTTCCCAATTGATCCGCAGGAGTCCCGCCTACATCAAAGTACACGCCCTTCACACCCAGGGAGGGCTCCACAAAGTAAGCGAAATCTTCCGCGCCCATACCGGTACGCGGTCTTTCCACAACCATGCCGGCACCAAGATTCTCGATCAACGCTGCCCTCACCCGCCTGGCTGTCGCCTCGTCATTGATGGTGGGAGGCGTGGTTTCAGTACTTGAATAAATCACCTCGGGCATCAGGTCAGCCGGCACCCCCAGGGAGGCGGCCACGCCTTCAGATACGCGCTTGATAGCCGCCAGCAAGATCTTGCGGGTCTCAAAACTGTCCGAGCGCACCGTGAGTTGCATCTCCACCCTGTCACCGATGATGTTGTGCTTGGCGCCACCGTGTATGGCACCGACCGTAATCACACCCGGCTCCAGAGGACTGATAGTCCGGCTGACAACCGACTGCAGTGAAACCACTATCTGGGCCGCTACAAGCACAGGATCCACGCCCTGGTGAGGGTAGGCGCCGTGAGTGCCCACGCCGTGGACGACGATGTCTACGCTGTCTGAGCTGGACCCGGTAATGGCCAGCGGTACATTAACCTTGCCGGCCTCCCCGTCAGCATCCACGTGAAAGGCCAGTGCGTACTCGGGTTTTGGAAAGCGCTCGTAAAGGCCATCCTGCAACATGGCCCGGGCGCCCGATATGGTTTCCTCGGCGGGCTGTACGATCAGAACTGCAGTGCCAGACCACGCCGCCTTTCGTAGCATCAGTTGGCGGGCAGTCCCCACCAGGGCAGTGATATGCACATCGTGCCCACATGCGTGCATCACGGGGAACTCATCGCCATCCGGCTTTTTCTGCCTGGCCTTCGAAGCGTAGGCCAGACCGGTATCCTCTTGCACCGGAAGACCATCCATGTCCGCCCGGATCATCACCGTGGGTCCCGGGCCATTTTCCAGCACAGCCACCACACCGGTGCCGCCCACTGCCTCGGTCACCTGGTATCCCAGGTCACGCAATTCACTCGCCATGCGCCGGGCTGTCTCAAATTCGACACCCGACAATTCGGGGTGTGAGTGGAAATGTTTAAACAGGGGTTCGAGTCGAGCCTGGTAATCCGCGTCAATCGACTCGGATAAGGTTTCCGCGCCGGCCAGGGCTGGAATACTCAAGATTGCGGCCATGCAAATTGTCTGCGCAATACGATTCATCGGATTACCTATAATGTGAATTCCTGACAGTCGGGCCAGCGTACTCACCTCTGCCGCACAAATAAAGAACCCCACCCGATCAGATCAGTTTGGCTAATCCGCCCCACAGCTTGTAGTGTCTGCTCTCTACGCTGGATTTATGCAAATTGAGGGCCTTGCCAAGATGAAGTTTTCGATCCGTCCTGCCCGGTTGGATGACCTTGACGCCATCCGCCGCCTGTTGCCTCGCCTGGCCGAATTCGAACTGCCCCCGGGACGGGTAGCGGGGCATTTATGGCAGGGGGATGAAAAAATACTGCTGGCCTGGGCGGCGGGAAAGGAACCCGACTGTCTCATCCAGGTCGCCCTGGGCGAGGACCAACGGGTCCTGGGCGTGGCCATGTCCAGGCTGCGGCCCGAGTTACTCAGTGGCGAACCCAGCGCCCACCTGGAAGTACTCATGGTTGAAAAGCAAGCCGAAGGATCAGGCATCGGCCGGGCTCTTATGGATGCCGCCGAATCCGCCGTAAGGAAACGGGGCGCCAGGTCCATGTCCTTGCACGCATTCGCCAGCAACACCCGGGCTTGTCGCCTGTACGAGGGGCTTGGCTACGACGGGGAATTGATTCGTTTCACCAAGGACCTGCAGGACTGAATTGGAACAAGCATGGTGGATTTCAGGTGGCCCGGCCGTTCTCGGTACTGCAATACCCAACGCGATGCTCGCCGAAACATGGGCACGGGGACACTCTCAGCGAGAGGCCCTCGACCACCGATTGCTCCTCTGAACACCAATCAGCCTGGGGCCAGGTCTCGCCCAGACAGTCCCAACCAGAAAACCTGTCATGGGTACACGCGCCTGATCCTGTACTCACTTGCTGGTCGTGGTAAGGTCCAATCCGCCTCGCTGGATTGCATGACATCAACAGCAGACCCATGACTGTTGCACCCGGCTGCCCATCTGGTCAGACTCAGGCCAACGCCACTAACGACACTCCCTGGAGAACCGGGCTAATGAGATTGTTACCGCTTATTGTTTTGTCATTCATGATGGCCACCGGGCCAGCGCTTGGCGCCACGACCGGGGATGCCTCCGCATTGCCCACCATTGCCAAGCATGTGGCCGGAATCAAGCGCATGGATGGGTTCTTCGACCTCTACTGGGATGGCGACCAGGGGCGCCTTTATTTACAGATTGATAACTTCGCCGAGCAATTCATCTATGTCAGCAGCCTGGCCCGTGGCGTGGGATCCAATGACCTGGGGCTGGATCGCGGCCAGCTGGGTCTGACCCGACTGGTGCAGTTTCAGCGAGTGGGCCCGCGGGTCCTGTTAATACAAGACAACACCCGGTACATCGCCGATTCGCGAAACCAGGCCGAAAGACTGGCCGTTGAACAGTCCTTTGCCAACTCGGTACTCTGGGGCTTCGACGTGGTAGCCGCAGATCCAGGAGCGGTGCTGGTTGATGCAACGGAATTTTTCCTGCGAGACGAGCATGGAATTTCCCGCCGCCTGGGACGCGCCGGAGAGGGAAACTTTCACGCGGACCCCAGCCGTTCCGCCCTGTACCTGCCCCGCACTCGCACCTTCCCGGACAACACCGAGGTGGAAGCCATGGTTACCCTGGTAGGTGAACCCGCCGGACCTATCCTGGGCAGCGTCGCCCCCGATCCCTCATCGGTAACGGTGCATCAGCACCATTCTTTCGTACGGCTGCCAAAAGCCGGCTATGAACCCCTGCCCTATGACGGACGCTCAGGCTACATGGACGCTTCCAGCAGTTGGGTCAATGGCACGGTCTTCGATTTTGCATCGCCTATCGGCGAGCCGGTCATGAAAACCCTGACGATACGTCACCGCTTGGCCAAGAAAGATCCTGCTGCCCCGATAAGCGAAGCGGTGAAACCCATCGTGTACTACCTGGATTCGGGCGCACCGGAACCGGTACGCAGTGCCTTGATGGAAGGAGCCTCCTGGTGGAACCAGGCGTTTGAGGCCGCCGGCTACAAGGATGCCTTCCAGGTGAAGATGCTGCCCCCGGATGCGGACCCCATGGACGTGCGCTACAACGTCATCCAGTGGGTGCACCGCTCAACCCGTGGCTGGTCTTACGGCGCCAACGTGAACGATCCGCGCACCGGCGAAATCATCAAGGGTCACGTGTCTCTGGGATCGTTGCGCGTACGCCAGGACTACCTGTTGGCAGAGGGCTTGCTGGCGCCGTACGAAAATGAAAACGTCCCGCCGGAACTGCTGGAGTTCGCCCTGGCGCGAATTCGCCAACTGGCTGCCCACGAGGTAGGCCACACCCTGGGCCTTGAACACAATTTCGCTGCCAGCGCCAACGATCGGGCCTCGGTGATGGACTATCCGTTCCCCCTGGTGAAGGTCGGTGAAAACAATACCATCGACGTGTCTGACGCCTATGGCGTGGGAATCGGCGCCTGGGACAAGCGGGCAATACTGTATGGCTACCAGGACTTCCCTGATGGCGTGGACCCGGTGGCCGAACGCGAGCGCATTCTGGCCGAAACATTCGCCTCGGGACTGAAGTACGTGGCCGACCTGCATGCCCGTGGCGACGCCTATGCAAGCACTGCCGGCCCCGCCCATCCCAATGGCAGCCTCTGGGACAACGGCCCGGATTCGGTAGCCGAATTGAATCGCCTGATGCAGGTTCGCCGCCAGGTGCTGGCCAATTTCTCGGAAAAGACCATCCGTATGGGACGCCCCATGGCAACCATAGAGGATGTGCTGGTACCCATGTATTTACTGCATCGCTATCAGCTCCAGGCCGCCGCCACCGAAATTGGCGGCGTGGAATTTGACTACGGCCATCGGGGTGACGGTCGCCCGGCAAATCGACCGGTTAGCGCTGACAAGCAACGCCGCGCCATCGATGCCTTGCTGGCCACGCTGCGACCCTATGTACTGGCCATTGATCCAAAACTGGTCGCGCTGATCTCACCGCGACCGCCCGGAACACCGACCACCCGCGAGTTATTTCCTCGCCAGACAGGCTACCTTTTCGACCCCCTGGCCGCAGCCGATACCGCTGCCGGCCTGGCCCTGGATATGCTTCTGGATCCAACCCGGGCAGCA
>JBFFTZ010000203.1:0-5266 GCA_041571575.1 Gammaproteobacteria bacterium
GCTGGAGGCGGAAATGCCCGTGTTGCTTGAAAGTTCAGGAATTTTCCTGGTCATGACAGTTATCTGCGCGGTCAGCTTCATTGGGGTCATCAAAATGCGGCCCTGGAGATGGGTCGCCCAGGCGGTGATGTGGGCTTCAATTTTTGGCGTAGCCTACTATTACTGGCCCTAGCCGGTGCATCCTGCTCAATAGGCTGGGAGCATGGGGTGGGGGTCATGAATAACCGGCCGGGCATTGAGCTTGCTGCTTCTGCTACGGCCAGTCTTGTCGCCGGAGCGTTGGTGGCGCTTTTGGCGGATATTGATGCCTGCGATACCATCCTTGCTGATGCCCAGGTACAGTTTGGCCGAGCGGTTTTCCCAGAAGGTGATCAGCGACAGGTCCTCCAGGCCGCGGAGCTGTCCCACCAGGGTTGAATTGTCCTGGAAGGCAATCTTGTCCATGTCCCACTGGGTTGGCCCAATGGGGTCAGCCCCTGTCAGTGTGCTGAAATCACTGGTGGGGCCAGCCTGGCTGGCGAAATGTTCCATTGCCACCAGGCCAAATTTTTTCGGGTAACTGAACAGATGACCTACCAGTTTCTGGGCGTTGTCCTTAAGGCAGGACCTCTCGCAAGCCTTTTGCGACTTGTTACGATGGTCCTGGGCGACAACGGGCTGTGTTCCCAGCATCGCCAGAACGGAAAGGACCGGAATGATCCTTCGACGAATTAAGCCCTTGATCTGTTCCATGGTTTGATCGTATCGGTGGTTTCCGGAGATAGATGTGACTGGTATCACAATCAGGACGACTTAAATTTTGTCGAAATTCCAGCCAGACCAATGACTACAAGGATTGGGCGTTATGTTGAATAGGAAATTAATCGCGCTAGCGGTGTTAGCAGCAGTCGTGTCGCCACTCGCCGTCGGAGCGGATTTGCTGGTGAAGAATGTGCGGGGGACAACTCCCACAGAAACAGGCACCGAAGAGTTCTCCTGCATGACAGTGACCGCCGGTCGGGTGGAAGCTCTGGGTTCCGGCGAGCAGTGTGAGGGCTTTGAAGCCAGGGAAGTGGTGGACGGCGGAGGCCACGGTTTATTGCCGGGGCTGATTGATGCCCACGGTCATGTGCTCTGGCTGGGTCTTGCTCATACCAGGGTGGACCTGGTCGGCACAAGGAGTCTTGAGGAAGCCCTGGAGAGGGTGAAGCGCTTTGCCGAAGAGCATCCCGATCATCCCTGGATACTGGGGCGTGGCTGGAATCAGGAGCACTGGCCGGAACGGGTATTTCCGAGCGCCTCGGACCTGGACTCGGTGGTAAGCGATCGACCGGTTTGGCTGGGCCGGGTGGACGGGCATGCCGGATGGGCAAATTCTGCTGCGTTGAAGGCCTCAGGGGTGACCCGACAGACAGAGGATCCCCACGGCGGAGTGATTGTTCGAGACGATCAGGGTAATCCCAGCGGCGTATTGGTGGATGCTGCCGAGTCACTGGTGGAAGTGCATGTGCCCGAATTGACCATGTCACAGCGAACGGAAGCCATTGCACTGGCGACGGAGAAACTCGCCGAATTCGGGCTGACCAGCGTGCATGATGCCGGTGTGGATCCGGCATCTCTGGAGGCCTACAAGGAACTGGCCCGCAATGGCGGCCTGGCAATTCGCATTTATGCGATGTTATCGGGCTCGGACTATGCGGATGGAAAGCCCCCCTATCCTTTCCTTATCGGGGAACAACGATTGCTGGTGCAAAGTATCAAGCTCTACATGGACGGCGCGATGGGTAGCCGGGGCGCTGCCTTCCTGGCTCCCTACAAGGACGATCCTGAAAACGCGGGATTGTTGTTCATGCAGCCTGAACAGATTGATGCAATGGTGGCCAAGTGGTCGGGCGCCAACTACCAGGTCAATGTCCACGCTATTGGGGACAAGGCCAACAGGGTGGTGCTGGACGCGTTTGAGAAGCTCGATTCTGCGGACCGTACGCGCTTGCGGCATCGCATTGAACATGCCCAGGTCGTAACGCCCGAAGACCTGAAGCGGTTTGCTCCGCTGGGCGTCGTGCCTTCCATGCAGCCGGTTCATGTCAGCAGCGACTGGCAGATGCTGGGTGAGAGACTGGAGGAGGAGAGACTGGAGGGTGGCTATGCCTGGAGCACCTTGCTCGAATCGGGCAGCCGTATTGCCGCCGGTTCGGACTTCCCGGTGGAATCAGCCAACCCCATGTTCGGGCTTTATGCAGCGGTTACTCGCCTGGACATGCAGGGTAAACCTGATGGGGGATGGCATCCTGATCAAAAAATGAGTCGGGAGCAGGCGCTGCGGGCGTTTACCCTTGATGCGGCCTGGGCTGCTCACCAGGAAAAGGAGCTGGGTTCACTGGAAAAAGGCAAGCTGGCGGACTTTATCCTGGTAGACAGGGATATATTTTCCATGCCCGCAGAGCAAATCAAGGACCTGAAAGTTCTTGAAACCTGGATAGCGGGGGAAAAGGTTTACTCAAGCCAATAACCGCCCGTAATGGGAAGCCGGGGGAAAATAATTCGGCAGAATCAATCCTGATTCTGCCAATTTTCCCAAATCTTGCTTCGGTCGAATACACCCGTATCGTAAGGATCAAAGCCCGCTGTTGACTTTTCGTCCTCCAGGCCAAGTTCCGGCGCATCCAATACATTCAAGACCTTTACGGCCTCCGCTTTCCGAGACACTCGCGGAACGGCCTTAAGAGCCGCCGCCGTTTTCTCCTGAGCGGTAGGTTTGGGCTTTTTGCGTTTTAACGGCCACATCTTTTTGGTTCCTTTGATCTAAATGCGTTACGCCAGTCCGTGGCGTTATCAAAATATACTTATTCCACGTTTTTAGGTTATCGAAATACACCAAAAATGGTGTGAGCTGTTTCACAATTAGCGAATTATGTCTGATCGGCCGTTTTTCCGTCTCCAGCGTGCCTGAACGGGTAGGTGGCCAGTCGCATCCAGAGA
The DNA here is from genome assembly GCA_041571575.1 of Gammaproteobacteria bacterium. Lineage (GTDB taxonomy): Bacteria > Pseudomonadota > Gammaproteobacteria > Steroidobacterales > BM003 > CAKZML01. The sequence continues at coordinate 2,962 of JBFFTZ010000203.1, forward strand.
ACAAGCAGATACGGCGCAAACAACATAATCCATGGGACCGGATCTCCGGCTAAAAGGTCTTTCCAGAAGTTTCCAAAGAAGGTTCCCAGGCCGGCTCCCTCGGCATAATCGCCGAACAGCGCCTGGCCTACCAGGAAGACCAGGATAGGCTCTAAAAATGCTCCCACCACCAGTGCAGGTACCAGGTATGCCAATTCTTTTTTCCAGTTCATATGTACCTACCAAGAGTTTATGGCTGGAACGCTAGAAGAATGCTGGCAACATTGCAAGATGTCGTTATCGGCCAACGGCCCTGCTTGCAAAGGAATATCCCATGCTATGCTCGGTGTTTGTCAGCGGTGGTCATACAAAGGCAGTGCATGGAAAGGGTAAAAAGCTGGTTCAGGCGGCAGGTTGAAAATCCCCAGGTAGTCAGCCTGTTGCTGATCGTTGTCTTTATTGTGGCGGTATTCTATTTTGCCGGTAACAGCCTGGCGCCTGCGATTGCGGCGATCGTCATCGCCTACCTTCTGGACGGACTGGTTGAGCGTCTGCGCCGGTTTGGGATTCCCAGGGGCCTGTCCACACACGCGGTGTACCTGGTCTTTATCGCCTCTCTATTGCTGGGGTTTTTTCGCTTGTTGCCGATGCTTATTCGGCAGTTATCCCAATTGGCCCAGCAAGTGCCCTCCATATTGGCCAAGGCGAAAGAATTGTTGATGGCGTTGCCGGCCAGGTATCCCGCCACGGTAACCGAGGATACGGTCTCGCAGATTATGACGGGCCTGACAGCTGAATTTGGCAGGCTGGGTCAGACGCTGGTGTCTTATTCGTTCAGTTCGGTGTTGTCCCTGTTCGCCGTGGTGGTTTACCTGATCCTGGTTCCACTTCTGGTCTATTTCATGATCAAGGACAAGGCAAGAATCATTGACTGGTTTGCCGGTTTCCTGCCCGAGGACAGGCAGCTGACCAGCGCCGTGTGGACTGAGGTCAACAAGCAGATTGGTAATTACGTTCGCGGCAAGTTTATTGAAATCCTGGTGGTGGGGTCGGTTACCTTCGTGGTCTTCAAGATCCTTGGGCTGCAATATGCCTTGTTGCTGGGCGCGCTGACCGGACTGTCTGTCCTGATTCCCTACGTGGGTGCTGCGGCGATTACCGTGCCTGTCGCCCTGGTGGCATTTGCCCAGTGGGGTATCCAGGCTGATTTTTACGGGGTTGTGGTGGCGTACCTGATCATCCAGGCCCTGGATGGCAACCTGCTGGCTCCCTTGCTCTTTAGCGAGGCGGTGAATCTGCATCCGGTGGCGATTATCGTAGCTATCGTGTTCTTTGGCGGCGTATGGGGTCTGTGGGGCGTCTTTTTTGCGATACCCCTGGCGACAGTGATCCAGGCGGTGTTGCAGGCATGGCCGCGGTCTGGCGCTGCCGTTGGACCCCCGAATCTGCCCGGGGAGGAAGACCAGGCTGCGGGGTGATTCCGGTCCGCTATTCCTGTATCTGCTGCAGCCACCACTGGAGGAATTCGTCGAAGGTGAAATAGCGGGAATCCTTCCGGGGTGTCTGGGAGAAGGTCAGGCGAAGGTCCGATGCGCTGGGAAACTGCCCCAGGCTGGCCAGGACCTGCCGAAAGCCTTCCATATCCACCTTTTCCTGTTGTTTCGGCGCTGACTCGGCGAAGGTGGTTTTGAGTTGTTTTAACGTTGTCTGGCTCGCATCGACCTTGGGAAGGCTGGCGCCATGGATGCCCCACCATTGCAGAAACTCAGCATGGTCGATAAGTCCGTTCCGGTCCCTGTCAATGTCATCGAATGCCCTTGCCACCACGTCGGCGGCTCGTTGCAGCCCCTGGGTCTTCAGCATGCAGTGGAATTCGTCACGATCGATCAATCCATTGCTGTCCTGATCAATGAGCTTGAAATACTCCAGTAAAGCTGGCCGATCCATTGGGTTCCCCGTTTGCTATCGTCTGCTTTCATTATTCTATCTGAAAGCGGCTGTCGGAATAAAAGGCTAGGCCTATCTTGAAAATATCCGAGCTGCCCCAACAAAGGCAACAAATGATATATACACTCGGTAAAACCGAGTTGGTCGCCCGATCACAATCCGCCGAGGAACACCTATGTTTAAACGTATCGCTCTATTTCTGATCACCAACCTGGCTGTCATTACGGTCCTGGGTATAGTGCTCAACCTGCTTGGGGTTGACAGCATGCTTGCCGAGAATAACGTGGACATGAACATCCAGGCGATGCTGGTAATGTCGGCAGTGATCGGATTCGTGGGTTCGTTTATTTCTCTGGCCATGTCCAAGTGGTCGGCAAAA
>JBFFTZ010000204.1:0-5265 GCA_041571575.1 Gammaproteobacteria bacterium
GTAATCCAGCTGGGTCATGCGAATTTGCACGATGGTCATTGCCGCCAGCCATGGTTTAAGGCCGGCTAGAGGATTCAGGGAGATATTCATGGACTGGGCCAGTTCCTCCGCCCTGCGCCAATCCTGTGGGTCGAACAGTTGCGGCAGGCTGCCCTGGGTGAGCAGGCCGTTGGAAGTTACCGCTGCGGAAATACTTTCCGGGTCCAGGTTTGCCAGGTCCAGTTCAAACACCACGGTCTCGGCGCGTTGGTAGGCATTGTTGATCGCCTCGGGCAGCGGGTAATCCCCCGGGCGCAAGGCATGGATGGAGCCCAGGATGCTGATGTCATGGTCGTTAAACGTGCCCCGCCAGAGGCTGTGGGAGGGAGCTTCCGCGGCGGCGGTGACTGCCAGGCACAGGCCTAACAGCAGGCCGGCCAGCCAACGTCTCATCGGCAGTTGACTCCTGCTACCCGCGCGAGCCAGGTGATCCGGGCGGAGGACTCCAGGGCATTGGCCCACTTGTATGCCTGGTCAAGTGAGTTTCCGCAGACGTAGGCGCCGTGGCCCCGCACGATGGCGACCCTGTTTTCTATCAGGGCTTCGGCCACCGCAGCGGGAGAGTCCTGGGTGTAGCGCTGAAAAGGCACCTCCAGCACCGGCACACGATTCAGAAAATAGGAGCCCTCGAAATCCTCGGGCAGAAAATCCTCGCCATCCAGGGTGAGAGCGATGGCATGGGCGGGGTGGAAATGCAGTACCGCCCGGGCACCCGTGACTTCACGATAAATCGCTGTATGCAGTGGCGCGTCCAGGGATGCGCGGGGGGTGGCGGGAGCGCCTGTGGTGCAAAGAACCAGGTCGTTGGCGCTAAGGGTCTCGGCGCAGGCCCCGGTGGGAGTGATCCACATTCCCTGGTCTGTGCGTACCGACGCGTTGCCGCTGTGGGAATCATTCAGGCCATTTTTCTGGAGCCGGCTGTAGTACAACACCAGTTCCTGTTTTGCTTTCATTTCCACGGCGTGCTCCTGTGAATCAGGTGTCTACCCAGTTCACCCGGGTGTCGATACGACCATTCGCGTGCAATTCCACTACCCGGTAGCCTGACCTGCCTTTTTCAACGCCGTATTCATCGCAGGCCGCGACGAACTGGTGGCAGGTGGATGGTCCGGCGAGTAAGGTAACGCCCGCATTTTCCGACTGAAATTCCTGGTGTATATGCCCCCAGAGGACGCCCCGCACATTTCCCGCCTGGTGCACTCTGCCCATGAACTCCTCGCCGTTGTCGAGTCCAATTCCGTCCAGCCACCGGGAGCCGATGTCTACAGGCTGGTGGTGTAGGCATACCAGCGCATGACGTTCGGGATGCTGGGCAAGCAGCGCATCCATCCTGTCCAGTTCCTGCTCGGATAGCGCTCCGCCGGTCTGTCCACGTAAATGGCTGGACAGCATGATGATCAGCCAGTTGCTTCCCGTTGCCGCTCCACAGAACTGAAACTGTCCCTGGTCGAGAAATGTGCGCATGAAAGTCGGGTTGTCGTGATTGCCCGGAATAGTCAGAACAGGCTGACCAAGTGGCGCCATGATGCGGGCGAAATCCCGGTAGGCCTGCTCGGATTCATCCTGGGAAATATCACCGGTGGCGAGTATTGCATGGCAGTCATCCAGTTCGGCTACGGCGGCGTCTATCACCGTTTGCATGCTGCGTCGGGTGTTCAAGTCGTGCATGGTGCCCTGGGGATCGGCAAACAAGTGACAATCCGTAATTTGCAGCAGCCGTAGCGGCCCATCCTGGGTTGAATGTGTCAGTGTGCGCACAAGCCCTGTCGCCGTAATGAATACCAACGGAAATAATAGCAGAAGCGAATACGCGAATACCCGTGCATATTCACGGTTTCGCGGAAATCACTTGTGATCCGGATTTCCGGGAAAGCGCTGAGCGAGTGCTCAGGCCTGCCTTGCCGACTCCATGATACGTATGTAGTTAGCTCGCTCGTACGCGGTGGTGTCATGGATGTTTTGTTGGCTGAGCACCCCGCGGAATCCGTCAATGGATTCAAAATTCAGACGCTGCATCCATTCTCCCAGTTCCTGGTTCATGGTCGCCAGGTGTTCGATCCCGTGGCGGTACAGGGAGGAGGCGGTCATTATCACGTCAGCCCCTGCCAGCAGGTATTTCACGACTTCCCTGGCTCCCTGGACTCCGCTGGTTGCCGCGAATGAAGCGTCAATCCGGCCATGCAGGGCGGCTATCCACAACAGAGGAAGGCGGATTTCGTTGTGCTCGCTGTAACGCAGGTCGCTGATGACCCGCAGGTTTTCGATATCGAAATCGGGTTGGTAGAAGCGATTGAAAAACACCAGTCCATCTGCCCCTGCATCGGCCATTCGATGGGCCATGTTACCCATGGCGCTGAAGTAGGGATTAAGCTTTATTGCTACCGGAATACTTACCGTGGACTTCACCAGTTTCACAATATTCAGGTAACGTTCTTCAACTTCCGCGCCGGTCAGGGAAACATCTGCCGGAATATAAAAGACGTTCAGTTCGATGCCATCTGCGCCGGCCTGTTCCAGTTGCCGGGCATATTCGATCCAGCCCTCGGGGGAGGTGCCGTTCAGACTGGCGATGATGGGCATGTCCACTTGTTTCTTGGCTCGCTGAATGAGCTCCAGATATTCGGCCGTACCAGACTGGTATTCATCCGCCCCGGGAAAATAGTCTGCCGCTTCGGCGAAGGCGCCGGCGGTGTTTTCCATGACCTCCTGATACAGCGCGTTCTCGCGTCGAATCTGCTCCTCGAACAAGGAGAACAAGACCACCGCTCCGGCCCCGTACTCCTGCATGCGGACGATGTTGTCCACGCTTTCGGACAACGGGCATGCCGAGACGACGATGGGTGAACTGAGTTCCATGCCGAGGTAAGTGCTGGTGAGGTTCATGGGGTTCCCACTCCGGGTTACGCGTTCAAGTTTGTCGGGCTGTACTGATCTGTCTCATGCCACGGGCTGGAAGTCCCGGGCGCTCTGGCTGGCCATCTCCTCATAGGTTCTCCAGCGCAAGTCCACCATTTCCTGGGCGAGGGTCATCAGTTTCTCGGCCTCTTCGGGGTTGCTGCGCTGAATGATCCGGTATCTCAATTCGTTGTATGCATAGTCCTTCAGGCTGATGGTCGGACGGGTGGAGTCCAGCACGAAGGGATTCCGGCCTTCGCTGCGAAGCACCGGGTTGTAGCGGATCAGTGGCCAGTAGCCGGAAGATACCGCCAGCTTCTGCTGGTTCAGACCCTGGTGCATATTGATTCCGTGGGCAATGCAATGGCTGTAGGCAAGCACCAGGGAGGGGCCGTTGTAGGCCTCGGCCTCCCGCAGGGCCAACAGGGTTTGCTGTGGATTTGCGCCCATGGCGATCTGCGCGACGTAGACATTTCCATAGGAAATTGCCTGCAAGGCCAGGTCTTTCTTGCCTACCCTTTTGCCGGCAGCGGCAAACTTGGCCGAGGCGGCTGTCGGGGTGGCCTTGGACATTTGCCCGCCGGTGTTGGAATACACCTCGGTATCCAGGACCAAAATGTTTACATTTCGGCCCAGGGCAAGCACGTGGTCCAGTCCACCGGAACCGATGTCATAGGCCCAGCCGTCACCGCCCACGAGCCACACACTTCGCCGCACCAGGTTATCGGCAACCGAGAGCAGGCTCTTGGAGATGGGCGTGTTCATCTTTTGCAGCTGGCTCTTGAGCGATGCGACGCGATTCCGCTGCTGGCGTATCTCGGACTCGTATACCTGGGGTGCGCCCCGGAGCGTTTCAACCGTTTCGGAGCCCAGTTCGTCTTTAAGCTGGCTCAACAGGGAACGGGCCAGGTTGGTGTGAACATCCACGGTTACCCGCATGCCCAGGCCGAATTCCGCGTTGTCCTCGAACAGCGAGTTGGACCAGGCCGGCCCCTTGCCTTCGCTGTTTGTGGTCCACGGTGTGGTGGGTAGATTGCCGCCATAGATGGACGAGCAGCCGGTGGCGTTGGCGACGATAAGCCGATCGCCGAATAACTGGGACAACAGCCTTACGTAAGGTGTTTCGCCGCAGCCTGCGCAGGCACCGCTGAACTCAAAAAGTGGCTCAAGGAACTGGGCGCCCTGCACCCGCGAGAATTCCACCTTGCTGCGGTCGTTCATTGGCAGGCTTTCGAAGAACTCCAGGTTCTCGCGACTCTGTTCAAGCAAGGGTTGCTTGCCCGCCATGTTGATAGCCTTGCGGCCACGCACCCTGGGGTCCATTACCGGGCAGGCCTCGACGCATAACCTGCAGCCGGTGCAGTCCTCTGCGTATACCTGCAGGGAGTAGCGAGTCTCGGGAAAACCCTTGGCAATAATGTGCGAGGAGGGAAATCTCTTCGGCGCCCGGTCCAGGTGATCCCTGTGGTAGAACTTTGCCCGGATGACGCTGTGAGGGCAGACAAAGCTGCAGTTTCCGCACTGGATACACAATTCCGATTCCCACAGGGGGACCCGGTCTGCCACATTGCGTTTTTCCCACTTTGTGGTGCCTACCGGGTAGGTGCCGTCCACCGGTAAAGCGCTTACCGGCAAGTCGTCGCCTTTGCCGGCAATCATGACGCCGGTAACCTGGCGCACAAAGTCCGGAGCCGTGGCGGGCACCGACGGTGGGAATTCCCGCTCGCTACTTGCCTGTTCCGGGACCTTCACCTCATGCAAGTGGTCAAGTGCCGCGTCCACCGCGCGGAAATTCTTCTGTATGGCTTCGTCGCCCTTGCGGTCGTAGGATTTCTTGATCGCGCTCTTGATCCGCTCGATGGCCTCCTCACGTGGCAGCACACCGGACAAGGCGAAGAAGCAGGTCTGCATGATGGTGTTGATACGTGTGCCCATGCCGGCAGACTGGGCTACCCGGGACGCATCGATGACGAAAAACTTCAGCTTCTTTTCGATGATGCTTCGTTGCACAGGTCGTGGAAGACTGGCCCAGACCGCATTGCGGTCATGGGGGCTGTTCAACAAGAAAGTCGCGCCATGCCTGGCCTGCTGAAGCAGGTCGCTTTTCTGGACGAATCCGAATTGATGACAGGCGATAAAATCTGCCTTGCGAATCAGGTAGGGTTTATGGATGGGCCTGGGTCCGAAACGTAAATGCGAGACAGTCTGGGCGCCCGATTTCTTGGAGTCATAGACAAAGTATCCCTGGGCGTACAGGCCACTTCCCTCACCGATGATCTTGATGCTGTTCTTGTTTGCACCCACGGTCCCATCGGCGCCGAGGCCGTAAAA
>JBFFTZ010000205.1:0-5234 GCA_041571575.1 Gammaproteobacteria bacterium
GCGTCGGATCGCTACCGCCGAACCTATCTGGTACTCGGCGGTGACGGGATGGTCAAGACGGTAAGCCACCGTTACAGGCGTATAAGGCGCCACTAGGGTTTACCCCAGGCAGGAAAGGGAACCTGCCCGGGGCCTGCTTCGGATCCAGGTATTCGGTTTTTCGTTGCCAATGAGCTTTATCGGAGTGCAGCAACCATGACACTAAACAAAAACAGCTTTTGGGCCCTCGTGGGTTCCGGAGTTTTACTGTTTCTCACAGGCCTGGAATTTACCCTGGCTTCGGGGGAATTGCAGTGCGGATTAAAGCCGCTTCCAGACCTGGGTTGCCGGATCGACCGCTGTGTGGACGGGTCCTGGGAGCAGGTCTGCGATACGTCACCCACGCTGAATTGTGGCCTGAAGCCGTTGCCCGAGATCGGCTGTTGGATAGGACGTTGCGTGGGTGGACACTGGGAACAGGTTTGTGACAATTCCCCGATTCCAAGCTGCGGCCTCAAGCCCTTGCCAGAACCGAGCTGTCACATCGGACGCTGTGTGGATGGGTCCTGGGAGCAGGTCTGCAACTAGCCAGGGGGCAGGGAAATTGATTATAGAAATTGCCCTGGGGATTCTCCTGGCATTCGTACTGATCGCCACCATGCGGGTGTGGCTTCCCCTGTTACTGGGGGCTTTCGGAATACTTCTTTTGCTGCTGATAGTCGGAGGCGTGATTCTTATCAACTAAGCGCTATTAAAACGCCTCAATGAGTGGCCTGAATTGACCACCAAGGCTCTAAAACAGGGATTAACTATGCAAGACCTGGAAAATGAAAAAATACAGAATTTTCTGAAGGCCGCGAGCTACGCCGAGATGCGCAGAGACATCAAGGAGGCCAGGGAAGCCGTGTCGGATGTGCGGGCCAGTATAGTGGGCGATAGCTACGTGAACAGCTATTACGGGTTGTCGCTGAACAAGCCCTTGGGCTGGCTGTTTCCCAGTGTCGAGATGTTGTTCAAGGCCTACGCCGCCATTGAGCTTCCGGACAGTGATGAAGAACTGGCTGAGTTAGTGAATGAGGGGTTGTTCTTGCCCCTGGTGTGCATGTCTGACCGGGACCCCACTTCCACCGACGGGTTGGTGCAAAACATAGATATTAATGTGGAAAATATAGATGAGGCTGGCGACATGTGGGAAGTGGCGCAGGATTCATTTTCCACGATGCAGGAGATGGTGGGAGAACTGGCTCTGGAGGACGGCTGGAGAAAGGTTGAAGTGTCGGGTCTGCCCGCCGTGGCCTTTAGTTGGCGGTATATGATGAGCAGCGATGAATATCTCGAGCCATTCGAGGTGCGAACCCGTAGTTGGGTGGTTCAGAGGGAGCCGAACATTTTTGTTATTCGGGCAAATGACTCTCCGATGCTTGGTTTGAACGTGGACATGGATCAGTTCATGACCAGACTGATTATCCGCCCTCCGGATCATGCCTGTAGTAATGGCTGATCACTCCATGAATTTGGACGATGCGGCTGTGTACGCTGCGGCCTTGCTTGGTCAGGCGGATGCCTTGCTGGTTGCCGCGGGAGCAGGAATGGGCGTGGATTCCGGGCTGCCTGACTTCCGGGGCCGCAAGGGCTTCTGGAAAGCCTATCCACTGCTGGCGGAAAGCAAGATTCCCTTTGAATCCATGGCCAACCCCCGGTGGTTTTCTAGTGATCCGGCCATGGCATGGGCTTTTTATGGTCACCGGGCACAGCTTTATTCCGCAACGACTCCCCACCTGGGCTTTCGCTTGTTGAAGGCCTGGGCGGACCGGATGCCTGCGGGGCATTTTGTGTTTACCTCCAATGTGGATGGGCAATTTCAAGCGAGCGGTTTCAGCGAATCCCGGATTCTGGAATGCCATGGCTCGATTCGCCAACTGCAATGCACAGAGCCTTGTTCAAGAATGTTGTGGGATTGGGATAGTTCCGAACTCCAGATTGACCTCAAGGCATTCCGAGCAATCGGCGGGCTGCCGCTGTGTCCGAAGTGTGGTCGCATTGCACGGCCGAATATCCTGATGTTCGGCGATGGTCAGTGGCTGGGACTGAGGTCGGGGGAGTCCCAGCGGCGTTTCGTCGACTGGACCAGCGGCCTGCAGGGCAAGCGCCTGGTGATCATCGAATGCGGCGCCGGTACCGCTATTCCCTCGGTGCGCCATACCTGTGAGGACCTTGTGGAGCAGCTGGGCGCCAGCTTGATTCGGATCAATCCGAGGGAAGCGGAGGGGCCGCCGGGAACCATATCCATGGCGGTTGGTGGGCTTTCGGGCCTGGTTCGAATTGCCAGGGCGATAGCGAGCCCGCTGTAGTCGTCAATGGGGTGCCTCTGGCAGGGAGAAAGGAATGAGTTTTCTGACGTCGATTGATCGGGAATGCGGCAGGAGCATTTATGTCTCCGAATGTTTAATTCGGAACAGCACGGCTGGCTGGCTGGAGGGATATCCTGATCCCCAGGCTTTCCTCAAGGTGAACATCGAGTATGCCAGGGACAAGTTTTATTATATGCCCCTGAGAGTACTTACTCCGATGATGGTGGAGTTTTTCCCTGGGCGCGATTCCCGCCCTGTCCTGCCTCGTTACAGTTTGCTGGTTGGCCTGGAGTGTCTCTATACCCCGTACCCGGAAGAGGGCTCTGACGACTACCTGGAATTCCTGGCTGTTCTCTGGTTTGAACAGGACATCATGGACAGACCGCTACAAACGGTGTTGCAGGATGCCCTGCACCGGATTGGCTGGCGAATGACTCCGGAAGACTACCCGCCTGACTTCTCCCGGCGGCCGCGTCGCGGTGGCTAACGCCAGTCGATGGCGGGACAGCGATCCATGACAACCGTGAGTCCGGCCTTGCGGGCGCGTTCGGCGGCGGCCTCGTTGATGACTCCCAGTTGCATCCACACGACCCGGGCTCCGATATCGATGGCCTGGTCGCTGGTTTCTGCGGCGTCCTCGGAGTTGCGAAAGATATCCACCATATCCACGGCGATCGGAATGTCTGCCAGTTGGGCGTAGACGGTTTCGCCCAGCAGTGTGCCCCCGGCAAGGCGCGGGTTGACCGGGATTACCCGGTAGCCCCTTCCCTGCAAAAATCTCATTACCGAATTGGAAGCCCTGTGGGGCTTGTCAGAGGCGCCGGCCAGGGCGATGGTTTTCACTTGCTCGGCCAGTTGCCTGGCTTGCTGTGCGTCTGTCATGGACGGCGTTTCCCGGGTTGGCGGCAAGGACTGTGTTCGAGCTTATCCCAGGCCGGGCTCACGACGCACACCTTGGGATCAGAACGCCCACCCGAACAGGAGCATGGTGGAGGGTCCATCCAGCTGGCCAGGAGAGGGTCCGATGGCGCCGGGAGCCCCGAAGTCGGCGTAGCTTACCCGCAGGCTCAGGGCAAGGTAGCTGCCGGTGTCGCCCAGGGGGATGTCCCAGGTGGTGCCCACGTAGCCGCCGACGGAACTCTTGCTCCAGCGCTCCCCCAGGTCTACACAGCCCTCGTAGTACCAGAGGCCGCAGTCGACTTCGCTGAAGTCCGCCCGGTAATAGCCCAGGCCCAGGTCCAGGTACAACGGTGTTCCTTCCAGGGGAATCTTTACCGAGGGCGTCAGGTACAGGGTCTCGGCATCCAGATCGGTAAGCAGGCCTGTGACGCTGCCCTGGGTAAGCGTTATCCCCAGGTCCAGTCCCAGGAGCCAGCCCTTGCCAAACGGGGAGGGCCCATGGAACGCCAGCTCCGCAACCATGCCCGCCGAATCGAATTCGCCGCCCGTTGCCGGTTGCAGGTCCGCCAGGGCCGGCCAGGACTGCACGCCCAGGGACAGGGCCAGGCGCCAGCCCTGTGCGCTGGATTTCTGCCCGGCTTGTTCATCCGGGTCAGCCGCGATGGATGGGGCCGCGGTCAGCATGCCGGTCACCAGGCACAGCTTGACCAGCAGGGGAAGGATTTTCGAAAAGCCGTGTGTTCCAGTCATGCCGTACACCCCAGCGAAGTAGTTATTTTCGGTCGCTTGAGGTGTGAATCTAGGCCTGCCGGCGAACCCTGCAATCAGGATGTTTACCTATGACGCCCTGGAGATGGCGGGCCGGACCAGGGTCTTGCGCACCTTTCCCGGTTGTCCTGACTAGCTCTACCGTCTGCCGCCTTGTGCGATAATCACCGCTTTGATGATCTTGCGGTGTGAGTCATGAATTCGCCAAGCCGACTGCCATTGTCCCTGCCTGTCCCGCCACTGCCGCTGGAATTGTTGCGAGGGGTCTCGCGCAAGCTGTTGCCCGGCGTGGCCCTGGTGCCCTTCAATTTGCAGCGGGTGCTGCTGTTGCGGCTAATGGAGCAGGCATTGAAGGAACCCCTGGCCGACGGGGATTTCGAATTCCTGAAGGGCAAGTGGCTGAAGGTCGAGATCACCGATGCGGGTCTGTGTTGGTATTTCACCTGCACTGAGAAGGGCAGGCTGGTGATCAGTGAGCAGCAGAAGGCGGATGCGGCTATTCGCGGGAACCTGAAAGAGTTCCTTCAGCTAACGGCCCGAACCGAAGATCCGGACACATTATTTTTTCAGCGCCGGTTGCAGATCGAGGGCGATACGGAATTGGGTCTGGAGCTAAAAAACCTGCTGGACGGTGTGGACCAGGATGGCCTGCCAACCCTCTTGCGACTACTGCTGATGCAGGGCGCATCAGTCGCCGCCGCGCTGTTTTAGGGACGTGTAGCGATACAACCATCAACTGCCGGGTGTAGCCCCGGGTTCCACATGCTCCATGCCGGGCTTTCCATGCCAATAGCCGTTTGAAACAGCACTGATCGACGATGTCGTGGCGGTGGTTTTACCGTCCAGGGTGCCCCGGAACTCGTTGATGACTTCCGCCATGTCCGCGGTGGTGGGCGTGATGCGCATAATGTCCACTCCCATGCCTTGCATTGCCCGGGCCTCGGGTAACAGATTGCAAATTTCCCCGGACATGACCTGGATGCCATTCAGGGTGAACAATTCCTGGTCTTCCTGGGTGGTCAGGGGCAGACCTTCGGGGTAGTCCTTGCAGACAAAATTGCAGTGGTCCTTGGGCAGGCCATGGGCACGTGCGGTGAAGCAACGCGCGGAGTAGGCCAGTCCCAGGTGACCATAGCTGAGCACCTCGGTTTCAATCTGGTTTGCGAAGCCCATGTCCCGGGCATCCCGGAGTATGTCGGCGAGACATTGGGCAGATAACTCTACCGGGAAGAGCCA